>NZ_JBHVHQ010000010.1:0-35523 GCF_042800135.1 Streptomyces sp. NPDC057654
AGACGGCCAGCCGCCCGCACCGTGGGGCGCGGGCGGCCCACTTCACCTCGACCCGAAAGGACCGACCGTGAACGCCAGCACCGCCAGCACCCCTGTCAGCCCTATCAGCGTCGATCCGGACGTGTACTCGATCGCCGTACGGGGCCTGCTCGTCAACGAGGCGGGCGCGGTGCTGCTCGTACGCCGACGCCTCCGCGCGGCGGGCGACGACCGCTGGTGCCGACTGCCGGGCGGCCGGGCTGCGGACGGCGAGTGGATGCGCGACGCCCTGGTCAGACACATCCGTGAGCAGACCGGACTGTCCTTCGCCGTACCGGCCGCCAAGATCCGTGGCGTGGACTCGACGACCGCCACCCCGAAGGTCGCCGCCATGACCACCTACTACTACTCGTTCTCCGACGCGGTCCCTGCGGCCTTCGCCATCGTGCTGCCCGAGGACTTCGACCACTTCGCCTGGGCGACACCCACGGACCTGGACCGGCTCTGCGCACCCGACGAAGTCCCCCAGGTCAAAGCCGTACTGGCAGCCGCGCGCGACGACGACTGCATCGAGATGCTCAACGGCCGCATAGCGACCTAACCGTCCACGCCGCCCACAGCAGCAACTTACGGAGCCCCCATGCACAGCACCACCAGCCGCATCCGCGTCACCGTCACCGACCCCGACACCAGCCTCCCCCTCGCGCGGGTAACGGTGGCTGCCGCCGCCCCAGCCGTCGCCAAGACATGCCGCCGCTACTTCGGCGACCGGTGGCACGTGGACCCCGCCCCCCACACCACAGCCGAGGACCAGGTTCCGGTGATCAGCGTCGCCGTGGACCCAGGCAATGTGCACAGCATCGAGCAGGCCATGGTCGATCACGAGCACGAGGAGCTGTTCTACGCGGGCGCCCGCGCCCTGCGCATGCACGACACCGACGGACGGGCCTACGCGGTACAGACGACGCGTGGCGTGGTCTACCGCGCCGAGGCGGACGGCCGGCGTTTGTTTGTCTCCGCCATGCACCATGACGCGCTCGACGTGGCCACCGTCCGCCTGGTCCGGGACGCGATCCGCGCCCAGCTCCAGGCCGACGGCTGGGTTCTGCTGCGCGGCGCCGCCGTCGTCCGCGACGGCAAGGCCCTGCTGATCGGCGGGATGCCGGGAGCCGGCACGACCACCGCCGTCCTCCATCTGGGCTGCGCGGGCTGGGAACTGATCAGCGACGGCCGGATCTTCGCCCGCCCCGCGCCCGGTGGGGGCATCCATCTGCTGCCCTGGCCCGCCGCAATCGGCGCGGACCTTCCGCTCCTCGACAGCCTGGGCCTGTACGACCGCGTACGCGAGCACTTCCTCGGCGCCCCCCAGGCCCACCCGCAGCAGTCCTACGAGATCAGCCGGGCGCTCCGTAAGGGGTCCCGCGCGTCGTGGCTGGACTACCAGGGTCTGGCGCAGCGGGCGCTGAGCCGCCCCGCCGATCTCGGCCTGCTCCCGGCTGCCGGCGGAACTGCGGCCGCCGTGCTCCTCCCCCGTGTGCTGCCCGACGTGGCCGCACCGTCGGCGGACACCCACGCCGCCGAGTTCGGCGACGACCTCTTCACCGGGGCGGAGCGCTACCCGGATCTGCTGGGACTGGCGGCCGCCGCCCCCGAGCAGCAGACCGACGCCGCCCAGGCCGCCCAGGCCGTCCGCGACGCCCTCGTATCACTCCCCCGATGGTCCGTACGCCTGGGCCACGACCCCCGCGCCACCGCCGCCTTCCTCACCAACGCCGCCGACACCCTCGTCTTCGGCCACTCCGTCGCGGCGGGACCGGCGGCGGGACCGGCCCGGTGATGGCCGTGCCCCGGTGGCTGGTCACACAAGATGACGCAGACGACGAGTGGCACCTCGCCTTCGGCAACATCGCCAGCGAACTGAGCTTCGCCGTCGGCAGTTTCTCCGTCTACTGGATCGATCCCGGTTCCCACCAAGCCCCGCTCGACGGCGCGCGTTTCTCCTGCGAAAAGCGCCGCAAAGTGGCGCAGCCCGGCGCCCTCGCGCAGATGGAAACGCAGTACGCGGATGATGCGCGCCGGGCCCTGGCGTGGCTGCGCGCCGATATCGGGGAAGCCGCGCGCACGCTGCCCTACGCCGAGGCCGCCCTGCTCACCGCCCAGTTCCGCGACCGCGAATGCGTCAAGGCCCACTTCCACAACCTGGGTTTCCGTCACCTGACCCTCGCCCTCACCGTCACCGCCCGCGGCTACAGCACCACGTGGCGGATCAGACGCCGCCACCGGACCGGCCACGGGCGACCGGTGTCCGCCCCGCCCCGCATATCCGAAAGCCGAGCCGCTGCATGACGCTCCTGAGAGCCGCCACCTACAACCTGCTGGACGGCGGCGCACGCCGCCCGGACAAGGGCATGGCCTACCGGCTGCCCGACCAGATCTCCCTGCTCCAAACCCTGGACCTGGACGTCCTGTGCCTCCAGGAGGGCAAGAACTGGCACCGCGACCGGCTCCGCGTCCCGTACGCCGTCGCCGCACAGCTGGGCATGCAGCTCCTGTTCGCGCCCTCGCCCCGCCACGGCTGCCACCTGGCCATCCTCTACCGGTGGCCACGCCTGGCGCCCCGCGAGTTCGAGCCAGACCTCTCGTACGGCGCCTTCCACCACACCGCAGCCCTCGCCGAGTTCGCCATCCACGGTCACGGCCTGCTCAACGTGATCAACGCACATCTGAACCCGTTCAACCCCACCGCCCGCAGCGGAGAGGTGGGCTGGTTCACCCAGTACGCCAAGCCGGGCCGGGACACTCTGCTGTCCGGCGACCTCAACTTCGGCGAACCGGTGAAGACGACGCCGGACAAGCTGACCGCGCACATCCCCGCCACCAAGCACGCCCACCACCTGGTCCAAGGGCCGGACGGGGCCTATACCGACGAGGTCGACCTGAGCGCCCTGCACACCCTGCGGGGCGCGGGCTTCGTCGACCCGCCGGCCGCGCTCGGCCTGCCCACCCCCCGCACCGCGGGCTACTGGACCAACGCCGTGACCGGCCAGAACAGCGAGCACCTGTGGGACCACCGCTCCGACTACACCCTCCTCTCGCCAGCCCTGGCCCCCGCCCTGCACGCCTGCGACGTCATCGACACCCCCGCCGCCCGCCTCATGGCCGACCACCTCCCGGTCACCGTCACCCTCAACCTCTCCCAGCGCTGAAAGAAGCACCGATGCCCCACCCCACCTGCCACGCCCCCGCCGCTGCCGCCCCCGGCGTCCCCGACGCCACGGCGTACGAAATGCGGCCGGCACGCGCCGCCGACCGGGACGCCGTCACCGTCCTGATCGACGACCGCATCAACTCCATCGGCAGGCGGGCCGCCAAGGAGCAGACCACCGTCGACCTCAAGGTCAGCCGCGCCGCCGTCCTCAACTACCTGGGCGAACAGGAAGACGGACAGCCACTGGTGTGGCTGCTGTGCGCGGACGCCGAGATCGTGGGCTGCGCGGCCGTGCTGCCCGGCACCTCCTCCTGGGTCTGGGACCCGGCACAGCGCGCCGAACCGGCGCACTCCATGGTCGGCCTGTTCACCCGCCCCGCGCCGGGCGCACGTCTGGCCTGGCGCCTGACCGGGGCCCTCCTCGACCGCGCCTGGCGCCTGCCCGTCGAGGACGGCCACATCCGGTGGCTGCGCAGCACCACGACCTCGGCCTGGGGCATGCACTACGCCTGCGCCGCACTGGGCTTCTCCGTCCCCGGCGGCGTGATGCGGGGCACCGGCCACGTGTACCTCCTCCAACGCCGCGCCTGTGCCGTACCCGGCCTCGCCGCCCTCGTCACCACCCCCCACCTCGGCTGACCCGCCGCAGCCTCCCAATCGGCGAAGGACCCCCCATGGGCCAGCAAAAGATCGTCGTCCCGTACATCACCACCCGCGACGGCGAGGAACTCGGGATCGGATCGATGCTCCGGGCAGACCCGGCGCGGGGCCTGTACTACGCCAACGAGGGGCCGCACGACCGGGACCGCAGAGGCGCGCTCTGGGCGCGCCAGGGGCACAACCCCCGCGACAACGCCGGCCAGCCGACCGGCGAGCCGCTCTACGCGAAGGTCCACCCTTCCCGGCAGAGGGAAACGATGTACGAGTTGCGGTGCCAAATCTGCTGCCAGGAGCTCGCCAGCCGCACCTCGCTCGGCTACCTCTTCCTGCTGGAGCGGCCCGACGGCGGCACGGAGCCGGGCTGGCCGGAGGGAGAGCTGACGACCCATCCGCCCCTCTGCCTCCCCCACGCCAAGACCTCGGTCGAGCGGTGCCCGCCGCTTCGGCGCGGCCACGTCGCGGTCCGCGTCAAACTGGCGCGCCTCTACGGAGTCTGGGGACTGCCCTACACCACAGGACAGGACGGAACGCTGCACCCCGCGCACGACGACGAGCGCCCCGTGGGCTACCACGACCCCCGCATCCGCTGGCACCTCGCCGCCCAACTCGTCCGGCGCCTGCGCGGCGTGACCGTCATCGACCTGAAGGCGGAACTCGCCGCCGCAGGGCTGGGCCGATGACCGCCCCGCCGCCGGCCAGCCTCCCGCGATTACGCACCGCTCGGGGCACGCACCCGGCGCCGAGGCGGCCCCGGGCGCGCGGCCCGCCGCACGAGCCCGCACCGGACCCGACCACCTGCACGCCCGAGAAACGAGGACCACCACGTGGGCAAGAACAACAAGAAGAACACCATCGCTGCCGCCAAGAACACGATCAAGGCGGACCGCAAAATGAGTACCAAGAAGGCCGCCGAGCGGACCCAGGGAGCCCTGGCCGACCGGCAGGTGCGCCAGCACACCCCCAAGAACGACAACGGCAGGGCCCAGTGACCGCAGGAGAAAGCTCCATGCCAGCCGAGGACTTGGACCTGCCGTCCATCCCACCCCGCAAACGACTGCGCGGCGAGGAGAAAGAGGAATTCGACCGGGCAGCGGCTGCCGCCTACCAGAACAAAGGCGCCAGCATCCGGAACATCGCCGCGAAGACCGGCCGCTCGTTCGGCGCAATCCACCGGTCCCTGGCACAGCAGAAGATCCCTTTTCGCCCGCGCGGCGGCGTGAGCCGCTCCGCTGCCAAGGGAGAACGCCAGTGAAGTCCGGTTCCACGGTTCCGCACATGCCCGAGCGCATCAACGTCGTCTCCAGCAATGTCGAGTGCAACGGACGCATACGCGCCGCCGCACACCGCGCCCACTGGGCCACTCTCGCCGACCTGCTAAGCGACCTCTCCCTCTGGCCCACCCCCCAGTACGAGACGCCGCTCGCCCGCACCAGCCGCTGAGGCAAGGTCTCGCCGCTCGCCATCTGAGAGCAGCCGGCCGGTGCGGGGAAAGCCGAGGCATTGCGGTGTTGGCTGGCACCGCGGCCTCCATGGTGGGTGTGAACGGGCGGCCCTGACCGGTACACGGTCTTACGATCCAGCCGCGTTCCGCGGGTACGGGTTCGGTGGGGGACGCACGTGGTCACCGTGAATGAACCCTCTCCGGATATCCCTGCATTTCAAGGATGTTCACGAGCGTTCAACACGTTCACGGCTCGAAGGACCGCAGGACCTGCCGCCACTCCCGGTCGTCTGTTTCGCTTCGAAGCAGGGGCTATTCGCGCCTCTGCTCGACCGACCGGTGTTGCTCGATATCAGGTGGTGGTTCAGGTGGAGACATTGGCGCTTCTGGAAGGTGGTCCGCGAGGCGGACCGGAGCAAACGCGCGTCGCGGAAGCGCAGTTGCCGGACCGTGTCGCCGTGATCTACCTGAATGGCCGGGAGCACTTCGAGTACACGGGTCGCTCCGTCGACGTCGACGGCCGCAGCTGCCCGGTGTTCCGGTGGATCTACTCCACCAAGATCGCCGAATAAGGGGTCCGGCGGTCTTGGCGGGCCCAGGGCCGGACCCTCTCCTGAGCAAAGGCGGGGGGAGCGGGCCGGCCTGCCGGCACCGCTGCCGAAAGAGTTCAGGTCCAAGCCGGCCTGAACCGCATGGATGAGAGTCAGGGGCGCTGTGCCCGAAAGGCATTCGGCGGCCCCCGAAACGCATTCCGAACAAAATCACCCGCAGACCGGTTGGTGTACCTCCGGCTGCCCTGAAAGGGACTTTTGATGTCAGCGACTAATTCGCAGCCCATCGCGATCGTGGGAGTCGGGTGCCGGTTCCCCGGCGGTGTGGACAGTGCCGCGGGTCTGTGGAATCTGGCGGCCCGTGGCCGGCGCACGGCGGGTCCGGTGCCAGAAGAACGTTGGGATGCCGGACGCCTCGCGGCTGTGCAGGATCCGGAGTTGGCGAAGCGGGCGGGGTGGGCCTGCCTGCTGGAGGGGGACGTGTGGGCCTGGGACCCGGAGGCGTTCTCGGTGGCTCCGATGGAGCAGCAGTGGGTGGACCCGCAGTTCCGGGTGCTGATGGAGGTGGCCTGGCAGGCGGTGGAGCACGCGGGGGTGCCGATGGACCGGATGCGCGGTTCGCGTACCGGGGTCTACATGGGCACGTACGCCCCGGACAATCTCTTCCGTGAGGCGAGGCCGGTCGAGGACGCTCCCAACAGCCCATATCTCTTCGGGAACTTCACGGCGGGCGCGGCGGGCCGGGTCGCCTTCTCGATGGATCTGCGCGGCCCCGTCATGGTCGTCAGCACCCACTGCTCCTCGGGGCTGGTGGCCCTGGACACGGCGTGCGGCGCGCTCACGCTGGGCGAGTGCGACACCGCGCTGGCCGGCGCCGTACTGCTGATGCTGTCGCCGGAGACGCACTACTACGAGTCTCCTCTGCTGCTGTCGGAGCGCGGGGCCTGCCACGCGTTCGACTCGCGCGCCGACGGATACGTACGGGGCGAGGGCGCCGGTGTGCTCGTCCTCAAACGGCTGGCCGATGCCTGGCGGGACGGGGACCGGGTGCTGGCCGTCATCCGGGGCAGTGCGGTCAACAACGACGGGCAGGCCAGCCGGCTCACCGCGCCGTCCACCGAGATGCAGCAGCGGCTCTTCCGTCGCGCGGTGGCGAACGCGGGCGTCGACCCGGGCGAGGTGGGCCTGGTCGAGGCGCACGGACCGGGCACGGCGGTCGGTGACCCGATCGAGTACACCTCCATCGACGCCGTCTACGGCCGGGGCCGGGGCCGGTGCGCCCTCGGCTCGGTCAAGACGAACATCGGGCACTCCGAGCCCGTCTCCGGGATCGCGGGCATCATCAAGGCTGCGGAGTCCCTGCGGCGCGGGGTCATTCCGCCGAACGCCGGCTTCGAACAGTGGAACCCGGCGATTCCCCGGGACGAGGGGTCGCGGCTGTTCGTGCCGACCTCTCCCACCGACTGGCCCGTGGACGGCGATACGCGTCTCGCGGCTGTCTGCTCCTACGGCGTGACCGGCACCAATGCCCACGTGGTCCTGGAATCCGCCCCGCGGCAGACAACAGGGGGCCGTCAGCCCCGCCGGCCCGAACGATCGGCCCAAGAAGCCCGGTTATGCCTGCTCTCGGGCAACTCGCCGGAGTCGTTGACCAAGGCGGCGGCCCGCCTCGTGGACTGGGCGCAGGGGACCGGGGCGGAGGCCGATCCGCTGGATGTCGCGCACACCCTGGCGCTGCGCCGGTCGCACGCGGACCACCGGCTCGCACTGGTCGCCCGCGACCTGCCCGAACTGGCGACCCGCGCCCGTGCCTTCGCCTCCGACGAGGCGAGCGACGGAGCGAGCGACGGGGTGGTCTCGGGAACGCCGCTGCTGCCGCCCGAGCACGCCGGTCCGGTGTTCGTCTACACCGGCCAGGGCTCTCAGCGGCCCGGCATGTGCCAGGGCCTGCTGGCGCGCAACGCGGTGTTCGCCGCGGCCGTGGACGAACTGGAGCCGATGATCTGGGCCGAGGCCGGCTTCTCGCTGCGCGAGATGATCGTCCACTCCGAGCGGCTGGCCGGTCTGGAGCGGATCCAGCCCACCCTGTTCGGCGTCCAGGTCGCGCTCACCGCCGTATGGCGTTCCTGGGGCATCGAGCCGGCGGCTGTCATCGGCCAGTCCCTCGGCGAGGTCGCGGCCATGGTGGCCGCCGGCGGTCTGAGCCCGGCCGACGGGGTGAAGATGATCTGCCGCCGCTCCGCCCTGCTGGCCACGATCTCCGGCGGCGCGATGGCCTCGGTGATGCTCGGCGCCGACCGTGTGCGGGAGGCCATCGAGAAGGCTGGGGCGGACGGTGTGGCCCTGGGCGTGCTCACCTCGCCCGGCAGCACGGTCGTCTCCGGCGACGCCGACCAGATCGCCGATCTGGTCGCGCGCTGGGAAGCGGACGGCGTCATGGCCAAGATCATCGATGTGGAAGTGGCCTCGCACTCCCCACAGGTCGACCCCGTCCTGGAACAGTTGCGCACCGCGCTGGCCGACGTGCCCCAGGCGCACCCCCGTATCCCCTTCTACTCCACGGTCTCGGCCGATCCGCTGCGGCCCGGGGCGCTGGACGGCGCCTACTGGGTGCGCAACCAGCGCGATCCAGTGCGCTTCCACACCGCCGTCTCGGCGGCCCTGTCCGAAGGGCACCGGCTGTTCATCGAGTGCACCGCCCACCCGCTCGCGGTCCGGCCCATCCTGGACACCGCCCAGCAGCAGTCCGCCCCCGACACGGTCGCGGTCGGCAGCCTTCGGCAGGGCACCGACGACGATGACGCGTTCCTGACCCACCTCGGCGCGCTCCACGCCGCCGGCTACGACGGCATCGGCTTCGCCGCCCACTATGGCGACGGCGACCTGGCCGACGTCCCCGTTACCGACTGGCACCGCACCCGCCACGGCGGCGACGACCCCGCCTACCGCCTCGTCGCCCCCGGTCTGCCCGGCGCCGCGCAGCACCCCCTGCTCGGCGGGCACGTCCACGACCCCGACCGGCCCGACCACCACCTGTGGCAGACCCCGGTCGGCCCCCGGCTGCTGCCCTGGCTCGACGATCACCGCGTCGCCGACGTACCGGTCCTGCCCGGCACCGGAGTCGTGGAGATGATGCTGGCCGCCGCCGTACGGACGTACGGCACCGACCGGGTCGCCGTAGCGGACGTCACCGTTTCCAACCCGCTCATCCTGGACCCGGAACCGGTCGTCACCACCCGACTGGTCCAGGACGGCGACCAGACCGCGGTGGAGGTCGTGACCACCAGCGACGGCGACGTCACCGTGCACGCGCGCGGGACCGTCCGGCCCCTGCCCGAAGACGAGCGGGCGACCGAGCCGCTCGCTTCGGCCCCGCGCGACGTCGAGGGCTGGAACGACTACGAAGTGGCCGTGCTGCACCGCACCTTCAGGGACAAGCACGACGTCTTCCACGGCCCGGCCTTCACCGCCATCGACCGTATCCAGGTGTGCCCCGATGACGACCGGGCGGTCGCCGTGCTGCACACCCACGAGAGCGCACGGGTCTCCGCGTGGACGATGGCCCTGCACCCGGCCCTCGCCGACCAGGTCGTACAGACCGCCGTGTCGGCCTGGCTCGCTCACTACACCCTCACCCCGGGCCCCGTAGTGGTCGCCGGCTTCGGGGAGGTGCGCGTGTACGGATCGACCACGCACGCCCGCAGGGTCGCCATCCGGCTCCACGAAGCCGACGACCTGGGCTGCACGGCATCGGCCCGCCTCGCCACCGCGGACGGCACCGTGGTCGCCGAAATCCGGGGGCTGCGCGTCAGCAACGTCACCCCGCCCACCGAACGGTTCACCGCCCGCCTCTCCCACCAGCGGTGGACCCCCGTGCCGGCCCCCGCCGAGCGCCCCCGCGCCACCGACGGCACCTGGGTCGTACTCACGGAGCAGGACGACGCCTGGCCGGCCGAACTGGCCCTGGAACTCAAGAACCACACAGACGGCTGCCGACTGCTGCCCTTGGACACCGCTATCGGCGAGCCTGAGACGCTGCCCCCGTGCACCGGCCTCGTGCTCACCCTGGGCGAAGCGGATCCTGAAGGCGACCCCGCCGAAGCCGCCCGCACGCTGGTCTCCCGCACCGTCACCCTGATCCGGCACCTCATCCGGGCAGGGCGCCCGCCGAGGCTGTGGATCCTGTATCGGGCCGGGAACGCCCCGCTGTCGGCCGCGGCGCTGCGCGGCCTGCTCAGGACCGCCGCCTACGAGCACCCGGAACTGGCTGCCGGCAGCCTGGAGTTCGTCACCGGGGCGACGCCGTACGACGAGATCCTCGCGGAACTCCTCGACAGCGAACAGCCCCCGACCGAGGTCGGGCTGCTGCCCGGGGGACGGCACGTCGCCCAGGTGGCGGCAGGCCCGGACGCAGCCGCCGACGTCGCTGTCGACGACGCCGCCGTTGACGCAGCTGTCGACGTCGCCTCACGGCCGGACGGATCGCCGGTCCGTTCCGGCGCGTCGTACCTCGTCACCGGAGGGCTGGGCGGCCTGGGGCTGCTCACCGTCGCATGGCTGGCCCGGCGCGGAGCCGGGCGGATCGTCATCGTCGGCCGCTCCGCCCCCACCCCCGAGACCCAGGCCCGCCTGGACGGGCTGCGTTCCACCGGAACCGACATCGTCGTCCTGCGCGGCGACATCGCCGACCCGGAACTGATCCGCCGGGCGATCGACGCGGCCGGTGACGAGGAGCTCGTCCTGCGCGGCGTGCTGCACGCGGCGGGCGTCGTCCAGGACGCCACCCTCGCCAACCTCGACGACGCTCTCCTGGAACGCGTCTGGCGCGGCAAGGCGGAGGGGGCCTGGGCGCTGCACCGCGCCACCGCCGACCTCCCCCTCGACTTCTTCGTCCTCTACTCCTCCGTCGCCTCCCTGATCGGCTCGCCCGGCCAGGCCGCGTACGCCGCCTCCAACGCCTTCCTCGACGGCCTGGCCGCGCACCGCCGCCAACGCGGCCTGCCCGCGACCGGCATCCACTGGGGCGCCTGGAGCGAGGTCGGCCGCGGACAGCACCTCGCCGACCGCGGCTTCCTCACCATCTCGCCCACCGACGGGATCGACGCACTGGAACGCATCCTCACGGCCGGCCACCAGCAGGTCGCCTACTCGCCCCTGGACATTGCCCAGTGGACCGCCCCCTACCCGGCCCTGCGCGCCTCCACCCTCCTGGCCGGCCTCCTCACCGGCCAGGACACCGGGGAGGACGAAACGGGCGTACGCGACCAGCTCCTGGCCGCCGACGGCCCGGCGGCCCGCCAGGACATCCTGGAAACCTTCATCGCCGAGACCGTGCGCGACCTGCTCGGCGGCACCACCCGCCACATCGGACCCCACACCAGCATCGTCGTCCTCGGCCTCGACTCGCTCGGCGCCGCCCAGTTGCAGCAACGGCTGCAACGCGCCCTGAAGACCGAGATGAAGCCCGGCGTCATCTGGGTGAAGCCCAGCGCCGCCTCCCTCGCCGAGTGGCTTCTCGACTCGATGGGACTGAGCGACTCGGTGGGACTGAGTGACGCACAGGACGACACCCCCGCGGCAGAGCGCTGATACGGACGGCCGCCCGGCGCGGCCGTCCTGCGCACGGCCCCGTGGAGCAGGCGCGACCGGCCGGACCGTCCCCGAGCTGGTCGCCGCCCACCCGCCCTTCTCTGAAATCTCTCCGCAGGAGAAAAGCCGATGAACGCAGGACACCCGGATCCCGTCTCCCCGCGCGCGGGCGGCGGTCACGCCGTCGTCATCGGCGCGGGCATCGCCGGCCTGCTCGCGGCCCAAGCGCTGAGCGGCAGCTTCGGCCAGGTCACCCTCATCGAACGCGACCGCCTCGATGCGGCCCCCACGCCCCGCAAGGGCGTACCGCAGGGCCGGCACGCGCACGCACTCCAAGCCCGCGGCCTGCAATGCTTCGAGGAACTCCTGCCGGGAATCCAGCGTGAGCTGAGCGCGGCAGGGGCGACACCGGTGGACTTCTGCCGCGAGGCGCGGCTCCACTTTCCGCCCGGCTCCCCGCGGCCGATGGAATCCGGTATCCGCATCCAGCCGGTCAGCCGCCCCCTGCTGGAATCCGTCCTGCGCGAACACGTCCTGCGCACACACGGAACGAACCTTCGCGACGCCTGCGCAGTCACCGGACTCACGGCGAACGCGACGGGGCGGCGGATCACCGGCGTCCGCCTCCGCCCTCGCAGCCGCGGGACCCATGACGGCACTCGCGATACCGGCTTCCAGGCGGACCTGGTGGTCGATGCCTCCGGGCGCAGCTCGCATCTGCCGCGATGGCTCGCGGACCTGGGGCTGCCGCGCGTGACCGAGACGAGCGTCGACGCCCACGTCGGCTACGCGTCCCGCGTCTACCGCGTCACCTCACGTATCGAATGGAGCGCGGTCTTCGAGCTCCTCCATCCCCCCACTACCGCCCGCGGCGCGTTCGCCCTGCGCATCGAAGGCGACCGGCTGATCGTGACCCTGCAAGGGGCAGCGGGCGATCACCCGCCCACGGACGAGCAGGGCTTCGACGCCTTCATGAAGACCCTGTCCAGCGACGTGTACGAGGCCGTGCAACAACTGCGGCCCGCCGGCACGCCCGTGCGCTACGCCCGCACCGCCAACCGCCGCCTTGACTACCACCGCCTGAACCCCTGGCCCGACGGACTGATCGCGCTGGGCGACGCGGTCTGCGCGTTCAACCCCGTCTACGCCCAAGGCATGACGGTCGCCGCCCTCGAAGCCCTCGCCCTGCGCGACCACCTCGCCCGCCACCCCGATCCCCGACAGCCCGGAGCCTGCGCGAAGTTCCAACGACGGCTGCGGCGTATCACCGCGGCACCATGGGCCCTCGCCACGCTGCCGGACCACGCGTGGCAGAGCCGGCAGCCACCCCTCGTATCCCGTATCGCCCTGTGGTACCTCGGCCGCTGGCACCAGCTCATCCCCAACGACCCGCGCATGCACCGCGACATAGCGAGGGTCACCAACATGCTCGCTCCCCCGCTGCTCCTCCTGCACCCGCGGCATCTGGCCCGCGTCGCCGCGTCCGTCATAAGGCCGCGTCAGCGTGCCAGGGCGGCCGACTGGGGCCCCACAGCCCGAGCCGACGCGGCCTCCGGGCAGCGCGTGGGACACCCGCACCCCGAGAGCGACACCCCGGCGGACCACCCCAGCCCCACCGACCCCACAGCCTAGGGAGGCACCCCATGGCCGATTACACGAGCACGGAACCCACCGCCGCACCCCCGACAGCCAAGGCCGCGAGCCCGACAGCGCGCCCCCTGGCCTGGCTGCGCACGCCGGCCGCGTTCTGGAGCCTGTGCGGAATCCTCACCCTGGGATTCGGCGCGGTCGCCCTGGGCCGCTGGGCCGCCGACGGCGGATTCAGCCTGCACATCGAGGGCTACGACACACTCAGCACCGGCCGGCAGATCACCCTGTGGACCGCCCAGGCCGTCTTCACCGCGGCCTTCCTCGCCGTCGTCGTACGCGGCATCCGGCAGAGCCGCACAGCGGGCCGGATCACCTTCGACACCGCACTCTCCCTCGGCTACCTCACCACCCTCTGGATCGGCCCCCTGCTCAACCTCCACCGCCACAACCTGTACTGGGACGCCGCCCTGATCCACACACCGTCATGGGGTGCGTACATCCCGGGCTGGAGCAGCCCCGGCGCCGCGCACCAGATCGAGCCGTTCGTCACCCACTACTTCGCCTACGGGGCAGGGCTGATGTGGCTGCTCGTCATGGACCTCCTGGTGCGCCGCCTGCTGCTGCGCCGATGGCCGCACCTGAGCCGGGCACGGTTCGCCCTCGGGGTCTGCATCCTGGCCGCGGTCCTTGAGATCACCGCGGAGGCGCTCTCCGCCGCGACCGGCATCCTGGCCTTCCCCACCGGGATACCCGTCCTGACCCTGTTCTCGGGACAGTGGCACCAACTGCCTCTGCAAAACGTCGCGTTCACCGCAGCCCTGTGGGTGGCAGTGCCCTACCTGGTGCGCCACCACCACGCCACCCACGGCCCCGACTCGGCCGTCCTGCGCGGCACCCGGCAACTCCCGGCACCACTGCGGCCCGTCGCGCGCCTGTTCGCCCCCATCGGACTCGTCCAGATCTGCCTTCTGGGCATCTCACTCGGTTACTGGCTGGTCGGCCTGCTGCCCGGCCAGGTCACCGTCGCGGACCTGCACCTGCCCTACACCTGACGCCCCGGCCGCCCGGCGCAGGGCCGGGCACGACGAGGCGCCACCGGCACCACCGGCTACGGAGCCCCCATGGACACTGCCCGCGAACACACCACCGTCACCGACACCGCACCGCCGCGCACCCGCCGACGGCCCCGTCGGCCACCGCCGGTCACCGTCATGGCCTGCGTCGGAGCGCTGGCCATCGGCGTCGAGCTATACGTCCTCACCCGCTGGGCGATCGACACCGGCGTACGTTTCGACCTCGGCGACCAGTCCTCCCTCCCCCCATGGCGCCGCACAGCGATGTGGGTCCTCCAGGTGATGGTGCTGCCGATCCTGCTCGCCCTGGCGTGGTGGGTCGTACGGCAGAGCCGCCGCGCGGGCCGCCTCACCTTCGACGCGGCGCTGCTCATCGGCTACCTCACCAGCTTCTGGCTGAGCCCGATGATGAACTTCCGCCACCGCGGGGTCGCGTTCAGCGCGGCGGCGGTACACACCCGCTCCTGGGGCCAGTACATCCCCTTCTGGGACAGCCCCGGCGCACAGCACCAGATCGAACTGCTGGGCATCATCGTCGGCTACGGCGGCCTGATGGCCTTCCTGTACCTGACCATCGCCATGATGCGGCTGACCTTTCTGCGCCGATGGCCGCAGCTCGGCGGAGTCCGCCTCGTCGCGGCCCTGCTGGTGATCAGCCCCATCGCCACCCTGGTCATGGACCTCGCCTGGGTGCCGGGCGCCGGGATGTACGCCTACACCACAGGTGTTCCGCAGCTGACCCTCTTCACCGGCGAGTGGTACCGCATCCCGTACCACGTCTGCCTGGCCTCGGGCTTCCCGCTCTACGGGCTCCCCTTCCTCGCCCGCCACTACGCGGCCAAATCCCCCGACGGCCACGGCGGGATCTGGCGCGGCAGCACGGACCTGAACCCCCGGGCACGCCCGCTCGTCCAAGTGCTCGCCGTAATCGGACTCGTCCACATCTGCCTCGTCCTCTACGGCCTCGGCCTATGGGCCGGCGACACCCTCAGCGGCCCCCACCCCGTCACCCTGCCCTCGATGCTCCACTTCATCTGAGCCAGATCCTGGTCCCTTGCGCTGATCGCCATCCCCGCGCGACGCCCGAGGCCAGGCGGCAAGCCGTGATCCCATACTCGTGGGCAGGGGCAGGGGCAGGGGCAGGGGCAGGGGCTGGGGCAGGGGCAGGGGCAGGGGCAGGGGCAGGGGCAGGGGAAGCGGTGCGCTGCTGTCCGTTGACATCGAACCCAGTCGTTTTGCCATCGAGCCGAGCCCTGCCGAATCCGGCATGCCCCGCCCGCAAAAGGCTGGCGCCCTATAGACCGCTACGTCGTAGCTATAGACAACCCAGGCCCACTCCGCAACGCTTCCTATAGTGATCGATAGAGATGACATAGAGTGCTGCGGAGGTTCTTGTGAGGCTCACCATTGAAGGCGCGAGCGAGGAGTTCGAGCGCAAACTCCTCGCCCTGCTCGCCGAGCACCGAGACGAACTGGCCGTCTCCGTCGACACCGCATGGGGCGCCGACCGGGCGATGGTCTTCCTGGACACACTCAATGAGGACGCCCGCCAGTTTGTGCGCCTGGTCGTCGAGTCCGACGGCCATCTGGAGGCCGCCGTGCTGCGCGAGGCATTCCCGCGCGGACTGCGCGGCCCCACCGTGGCTTTGGCCTACGCCCTCAAGCGCGGCTACAAGCACGGCTGGTGGCCCGAAGGCACCGAGGCGCCAGTCACCGTGGTCTACGGCGGCGGCCCACAGGACGGATGGCGGCAGGCAGCGGCCTACGAGATGTCCGGTGAGGATCTGCCCGTCTTCCGCGCCGCCCTCGCCCACTACGACGCCACCACAACCCGGCACCCTTGGGACGAGGAGGCACCATCCGCGCTCGCCGTGCATCCAAGCTGGTCGGCCGACGCCGACGTACCAAGGGTGCTGTACGACGATTCGCCAACCGCACCCAACTTCCCGGACGAAGGAGCAAGATGAACGAGGGGTTGCGCGGCTAACCCCCGCCTGCCGCATGGTCGGCGTGGCCCGCCACAGTGGCGGGCCCTACCCGCCTCGCAGGAGTGATGCCGCCGTGTCCGCGCTCTTCGACAAGTTCCTGATTCCGACTGCAGTCGGTCTGGTCATCACCGGTCTCGCCGCCGCAGCCCGCTGGCTCTACCGTCGTCGCCGGACCACCCCGACACCTCCCCGCGTGCTGCGCCGCTTCCGTCTGCTGGGCACCACCGGCGCCGACGGCACCCCTCTGTACTACGAGACCACCCGGGCCCCCGGCAGCGTCGTCACCCGCCGGGTCGGCAGCCTGTCCCAACGCTTCGAGCTGACCGATGCCCCGCTCGGCGACGGCACGTACGCCGCGGAACCCCTCGACCACCTGTAGGACGACCAGAGGACGGAGGGTGTGTGACCGCGAGCGCCCTCGGGCTGAGCTTCCCACCAGCACCTTCACCGCACGCGATTACGTTAATAACCACCAGCCGAAACGGCTGCGTTCGCTGTCAAACGACTGGGTTGAATGACAGCGGACAGCTGCAGTTCGCCGGGGGCAGACGGGAAAGACCGTGGAAGGGCTGGCCAGCTGGGGCAGGGGCATGTCAACGTGGACGACCTTGCAGAAATGCCCAGGTCAGAGAGGTGATTGCTCGTGACCGCAGCTTCCGTTGGCCCCGGATTCTCCACCACCGTCGAGGCCCAGCGGCCGTGTGAGTGGCAGCTCGGCCCGGGGCAACCCACTCTCGTCCTGGACCAGTTCCGGGCCGAGGACTTCAACCTGGTCGTGGACGACCGGGCGGATGTGCACGTCAGCAGCAAGGACGGCTGTTTCTACCTCGGCTGGTTCCCGCTCGGCCGCCCCGGCACCGACGGCGAGGGATGGAAGATCGCCGTCACCGGCACGGCCCAGGTGCGTGGCTACCACCTGTCCTTCGACACCGAGACGCCGGCCGACATCGTCGCCGCCGCCGTGGCGCGCGTGCTGGAAACCTCCCGGCGCCGGTAAGCCTCTGGAGGGCGGCCGAGCCGGGAGGCCGTCACCGGAGGCTGTTCTCCGTATCCCGGCGGCATCCCGATCCGCCGCTCACCGCGTCCCTCGTACAAGGAGGCTGTCCGTGGCTCACACGGAGTTGACCGTCGGCGATCTCATCGACCTGTTGTCCGTCTGCGACCGGAGCGTTCCGGCGCGCCTGGCGATGAACCCGTTCTTCCCGATGGCGCACCGCCTCACGCAGGTCGTCCAGGCCGTGGACGAAAGAGGCCGGCCCGTTGTCTACCTCGCCGAAGGGCGGGACGCGGACACACGGCTCGGCCATCTGCCGCCCGAGGTCGCCGTGGCCCTGGCCTGGCACGGCCCGGTGCAGCCGCCCCCGCGCCGTCCCCGGCGCACCGCCGGCGGCACAGAGAACCGCACAACCTAGGAGGCACCCTGCCCGCCGACTTCCCGCTCGACCCGCCTGCCCCGTACGGGCCTCAGCCCGCGTATTGGGTCGGCCCCCGTCATCTGGCCGGTGACGACGGACGCCTCTACGACGTTGTCGCCGACACGCTCGCCGGCCTCGGCTGGACGAGCCTGACGATCGTTCGCGGACGCCGTGAGCCGGATGAGGCGCCGGAGGACCGCCAGGTCCTGCGCAGCACCGTCCTGCACCTGAGCCCCGACGCCCTGCGCTGGGCCCAATGGGTCCTGGCGGACGAACCGTTCTACCTGGGGGAGCTGCCGATCGCCTGGCAGGTCTGCGCTCGTGCGGATGCGGGCGGTTCTCTCGCGCGGTGGTCGGCCTACTTCACGCCCGGCATCCCTGGGGAGGCTCTCGCCGAATTCCTCACCGCCCTCGACGGCCGCGATCGGCCCGGCATGCCGCTGGGCGGCCCCGAACTGGTCCTCGACGCGGTCACCGCGCACGGCTGGTTCCGTGACATCGACCAGCCCCGCACCAGAGCGATGGACCCCACGTTCACCTCGCACATCAGCCTCGGCGAGGTGCCACCCCTCATTCAGGACGCCGACCCGCGCCCCCTGACGGCTGCCACCGATGAGGCCAGGCCGGGCGGGTGGCAGGCGTGGGCCGAACCGGCGCTCGGCGCGCCGTATCTGTGGGCCGCGTCCTTCGGCCCCAGCGTGCCCGACGACCTCGTCGCCGCCTTCACCCACGCACTCAGCTCCATCGCGCCGGTCCTGCGCCGAGTGGTGCCCGAGAGCACGCGGGAGCGGCTTCTGCGCGCCCCGGCCAGTTGAGGGCCGGGGCCCGGCGGTGCCGTCCGGCGGCATCGCCGTAACCGCCATTGGCGATAGCAGGGTCGACTATTGCGAGCCCGATCATCGCGCGGTGTCTTCGCTCTCTCCCAACGTCCCGGTCGTTTCTGCTGATGGCGGGTCCTGCCCGGTCAGCGGGTTCGGCGGCGGCCTTCCTGCTGATTCGGGGTCTTGGCTGTCCTCACTGCTGTGGAGGGCAGTGACACGCCGGTGACCGGGGTGGAGGTGGCTGCGGCGGGGAGGTCGGCGAGGCGGCGTATGCGCCAGACCAGTACGTCGCTGACCGACTCCGCGCTGTCCAGCTCGCGGCGTCGGGTGGCCTCGGTGAGCAGCGCGGTGGGTTGGTGTCCGGCTTGTTGGGCGTCGGTGAGGGTGGCGGCGAGTGCGTGCCAGCCGGGTTCGGCCAGTACCCGCTCCGCCAGCTGTGGCACCGCTTCCCTGACGGCGGCAGCCTGCTGCATGCGCAGGGGGCGTGCGAGGCGGCGGCCCCGCTGGTAGAGAGCGCCCAGCGGAGGGCCGGCCGCGTTGCGGTAGGCGGCGCGGAGGTGGTCGGCGGCTTGGCGGGCGGCGGTGGCCTGTTGGGCGTGGTGGTGTTTGGCGTGCCAGTTGGCGGCGGCGAGGGCCAGGAAGAACAGCATGTCGATCGCCATCGCGGTACTCGCGCCGTCCTCTCCGCGCCCGAGGGCTGGGCCGCCGTGGACGAGGTCGCGGGCGGCCCGGCGCAGGGCGCGGTCGTGATGGCGCTCGGCTCGGATGTGGGAGCGGGAGGCTCGCTCGAAGGTGGCGGCGGCCTCGCGCAGTTCCCGGCGGGTGTGTGCGGCGGAGGTGGTGGCCAGCGCGTCGAGGACCTCGCCCGCCGCTGAGAGCTGCCCGGCTACGAGCCCGTCCTCGCCCTGGTCGATGACGAGCACCGCCGACCAGGCCGCGTCAGCCGCGGTTCGCCGGGCCGAGGACGGACTGCGCGCCGGTCGCAGCTCCGTCCGGCCCTTGCGGTCTCCGCCCGGTCGCGCTTCCAGGCCGGTCGCGGTGAAGCGTCTGCGGATGCGGGGCAGGGAGAGGTCGGGGGCGAGTTTCGATCCGGAGTAGAAGACGGGGTCGCCGTGCTGGTTGCGGTCTTCCGGCAGCGCGACGGTGTATCCGAGGAGGTCGCCGGAGGGCGCGGCGCGTCGGCGGATGAGCAGGCCCGCTGCGGCGAGGCGGTCGAAGAACTCCGCCTCGTTCTCGGCTCCGGCCACCGCGCGGCGGACGGCCTCCCGCAGTTCCTCGCGTGCGGTGCGTTCGCGGTTCGTGCGGTCGGCTTTGTGGCGTTCGGCTGTGGTGGGGCGGCGGGCGGCGGTGCCGTCGCCGGCGTTGAGGCGGGTCAGGCCCAAGTCGGTTTCGATGAGGCGGCATTCGGCCTGGGCGCGTTTGCCGGAGCGGTAGTCGTCCGGGCGCCTGCCGTCTTCGCGGACCAGGGTGGCGATGATGTGGATGTGGTCGTCGGCGTGGCGGACGGCGGCCCAGCGGCAGCCCGCGTCGCCGTCGCCGGGGTCGATGCCGGTGGCGGCGACCAGGCGGCGGGCGATGTGGGCCCATTCGTCGTCGGTGAGGGTGCGGTCGTCGGGGGCGGCGGGTACGGAGCAGTGCCACACGTGCCGCCGGGGTCGCTGGTGCGGGGGGAGGGCCTGGACGGGTTGGTCGAGGAGGAGCTGGAGGTCTTTGAGGGTGGCTGCGGTATCGCGTCCGGGGTCGGGGGAGAGGGTGTCGAAGGAGGCGACGAGGTGGGGGTCGGTGTGTTCTTCGTGTTTGCCGGGGCCGTAGAGGTAGGCGAGCAGGCCGATGGTGCGGGTGCCGGGTGTGTTGATCTTGGGGATCACGGGCGGGGTGTCGTCCGCTGGTCGAGGAGGCGGGTGGTGGCCTGCTGGACGCGGTCGGCGGCGTGTCGTACGGCGGTGATGGCGTCGGTGATCTGGGGTGCGTCGCCGCCGGAGTTGAGGATCTTGACCGCTTGGTTGAGGTTGCTGCCGGTCCAGCCGAGCTGTCGGCGGGCGGCGAAGAGTTCGGTGATCACTGCGCGCTCGTCGGCGACCTGGGCTGCGGTGTGCTGGAGGTCGCGGGCGGCGTTCAGCGCGGACCGTGCGAGGAAGCCTGCGATGGACAGGCCGCACTGGGCGGCGCCGGCTTGGACGAGGGGGAACTCGTCGTCGTTGAAACGCGCGCTGAGCTGGTGCAGGCGCTTCTTCGCGCGGGTTTGACGGGGGCGCTGGCGAGCGCGGCGAGCGGCTTTCGGACGACTCGTCTCACGCGCATGCCTGGCTTCCCCGTGAGGCTTCGGTCCGCCCTCGGCCGATGCCTTCCGGACCGGTGCCCCCTGGCTCCGGTCCTCTCCCGCCCCCCTTGGGGTGGGGTCGGCGGAAGCTATGCTTCCGTCCCAACTTGCTCCGCCTGGAGCTGGGGTGGCGCCCTGAGCACGGTCATGGTGGCTGAGGTCCTCGGGGTTCGGGGTGTGCATGCGGGGTGTTCTCCGTCGGGCAGGGGTGGGTCGGGGGAGGTTCGGTTCGCTGGTGTGCGGACCGGGGGCAGGGCGGCGGCCTGAGTGGCGCGGATAGGTGCGGGGCAGCCCTGGCTCTCGGCACTGCACGGGCGGTCCGCAAGGTGGATCGGTGGGGGTGACCGGATATCCGGTCAGGTGGCCGGGCCTTGGTCCGCGGGCTGGTCGGCCTCGGAGCGTAGGCGTTTCATGAGTTCGGTGAGCCGGTCTTCGGCGATGGACAGTCCGGTTTCGCGGATGGCGTCGCGGACTATCGCGCGGGAGGACTTTCCGTGCGTGTCGATGGCCTTGCGTGCGATGTCGAGCAGCACGTTGATATCGGCGCCCGGGGGGCGTCCGTAGCGGCGGCTGATCGTCTCGTTGGGTTGCGGTGCTGCCGGTGGCTTGTCGCTGTCGGGCTGTGGTTCCGGGTGGGGGCGGCTGGCTTCCGTGCGGTCGTGCGGGTGCGGGGCCACCAATTCCGTGGGGTCGGGGGTTGGGGTGTCCGGAGTCGGGGTGTGGCGGGCGATGAGGATGTAGAGGTGGACCGCGCCGGCCAGGGCGAGCGGGGCGAGGGTGGAGAGCGCGCCGACGGTGAGGTCCCCCAGGCGTAGTCCCGTGTCCGGTGCTTGTTGGTTGAGGCGTACGGCGTGGAGGGCGTTGGCCCAGATGCTCGCGGTGGTGGCGGTGCCGAAGAGGGCCCAGATGTAGAGCCGTGAGCGGAAGGGGGCGGCGCGGAGGATGATCAGGGCGCGGACGCCGTAGGCGATGAACCCGTCGATGACGAGCGGGAAGAGGTAGGTGAGCAGGCCGCGGACGTGGATGGCGGTGGCCATCTGCTGCAGGGCGTCGTAGGACAGGGCGCATCCTGCGGCGCCGAGGGCGGTGATCGCGGCGCGGTCCCAGGCGGTGGCGCGGTCACTGGGGGCCTGGGGCGTGGACTTCGTGGCAGGGGAGGCCACGGCGGGGGGTGTCATTCGGGGCTCCGGGACGTCCGCCGGACCGGTGGGCGGCCTGGTGCCGGCGGAGAAGGAAATGCGGATCGGGGAAGCGGGCGCAAGGGCCTGTTAGCGGGCGGGGTGCCTTCTGCGGTCGCTGCCGCCGAGGATGACGCGGGTGGTCATCTCGGCGAGGCGGGAGGCGACACGGTCACCGACGGCACCGCGCAGCTCGGCGATCGGCATGTTGGTGGTGACCAGGGTCGGGAGCATCTCGTTGTAGCGGCGGTTGATCAGCCGGTACGTCAGCTCCTCGGTCCACTCGGAGGTCTTGGCCGCGCCGAGGTCGTCGAGGATCAGCAGCGGGCAGCGGCCGAGGGACCACAGGGCGCGCTCGGGGTCGTGGCCTTGTCGCGGGCGCAGGGCGGCGTACAGGTCGGCCGCGGTGGTGGCCTCCCAGCGCAGCCGTACGCCTGCGGCCAGCAGCGAGCGCACCGCGCCGTACGCCTGGTGGGTCTTGCCGGTACCGGTGGGACCGGCGATCAGCAGCGACGGACCCTCGGAGATCCCTGGTGCCTCCCCGGGCCCCTTGCGGCCGGCGTGGGTGATCTCCTCGACCCAGGCGGTGACCGTCGGGTGGTCGGCCAGGGCGCACCGGTAGCGGGCTGGGATGCGGGCGTCGGCCAGCTCCAGCGCGGTCACCGGTTCGGCGGGCGGTTCCGCGAGGGGCGCGGTGGGGTCGATGCCCCGGTCGGCGAGGATCGTGCCGAGCCGGTCGGCCAGGGCCCCGGCGCGCTGCGGCTCACGGGTGGAGACGGCGGCTGTGGTCACAGGTCACCCCCGTAGGCGGACTCGACGTCGGCGGGGTTGGTCCAGGGCCGGTGTGCCGCACGGGCGGCGGGCGGGTCGGCGTTCATGGCCTCGTTGACGAGGCTGGGCAGCACGCTGGGGCTCAGCCCCTTGGTGCGCAGGCGCTCCAGTCCGGCACGGATGTGGCCGGGGGCGATGCCCTCGCCGAGGAGCTGGTTCACCTCGCGTCCGAGACGGCCGAGGAGCTTCTCGGGCGGGCGGTGGGCACACGCGGCGACGAATTCCCCGGTCAGCTGCCGAGCCGAGACGGTGTCCGGCGCGGGGCCGCTCGCGGCCCCCACAGGTACTGATCCTAGATCCATGATCCTAGGTCCTAGATCCGGACCGTGAGGGCTCACGCCGGGCTCCGCGCGTCCTCCCCGAGCCCTCATGGAGGGCTCACTGAATCCGTCCTGACCTGCGGCTTCGTCCCGTTTCACGGGCGGCTCGCGCATTTCACGTGAGCCTTCGGTGAGCGCTCCGTGAGGTGGCACGGAGGGGGCCGTGAAAGCTCCCTGCGGCGGCTGTGAGGGCTCACTGTGGCGCGGTGCGCCGTCGTGGTGCGGGCAGCCGGGGTGGCGGACTCCGCTGGGCCGGTTGATCTTCTGGTGGCGGCTCCAGGTCACCATGTGCAGGTACCGCTTGCCGTCCGCGCCCTCGTACCGGCAGATCAGGTCGGCGCCGGCGAGCTGGGTCAGGTCGTCCTCGACGCCCATGGGGCCGTGCTCGGGGCGCAGGGACCACAGCAGCCCGGCGATGACGGCGGCCTGGTCGCGGTAGCGGCCGTGGTCGTCGGCCTGGGTGAGCAGCCCGAAGAAAGTCCGCTCGGCGCTGAGGGACACCTGCGCGAGGGACTCGGAGGCGAAGGCTTCCGGCTTGATGGTGCGTATGCGCGCCATGACTATCGCCCCGCCTTCGCGGACGGGAGACGCAACACGGATGCGGGGGCAGTACGCGGGCACGTACTGTGGGGCATAGAGCTCCTCACGCGGCAGGCCATCGAGGCGGCAACCTCGGCCTGACCGGTAGATCGTTCAGGGATGGGCGGTTGGTGGGCTTCGCTTCGACCCCGGTGTTCGCGCACCGGGGTTTCTTGCGTTTCGGGGGCGGGGTGGCTGGAAGATCAATTGTATCACGCATGCTGCCTATCGCAGAAGAGCTTTGCATCACGCAGAACGGATGTTACTCTTTTGAGGATGCTGCAAATCGCAGTGCTGCGATGCCTGACGAAGGAGGGTTGGTCGTGGCGGACAACGAGGCTTCCGGCGAAGCTCTGGTGCTCCGAGGCGAGGACAACGTCGCCGTACGGATCAAGGTGGAGCGCGAGACCCGAGGCTGGAGTACCAACGCCGTCTCGGACCGGCTGAACGAAGCGGGCTACGAGATCAATCCGTCCGCCGTCTGGCGGATCGAGAACCGCAAGCGGCGGGTCAACCTCGACGAGGCCATCGGCTTCGCCGAGCTCTTCGGCGTCTCCCTCGAAAATCTCGTCGGCCCGCCGAGGCTGGCCGCCCACGCCCGCGCGATGGAGCTCATCGAGGGCATCCGCCTCCGCTACCGCGAGATGAACCTGGCCAGCCGCGCCGCCACCGAGGCCCGCGAGGCACTCGACGCCTACCTGGCGGAGCACCCTGATCTCCGGGAAGAGGCCGACGCCCTCGTCTCGGACGCCATCGCCGAGGACCTCATGGCCGCCATGCAGCCCCCCCGGCCTCCTGCGGCAGGCCCCATCGGCGGAGCCGGAACGGGACGCCCCTGAGACCGGCCCCGACCGCTGACCCTTCCACGGCCGCAGGTGCCGCGAACGCCCACGGCCGAAGAGCACACCCCAACCGCCCATCCCTGAACGACGACCGGCAAAGCCGGGGTTGCCGCCCCGCGCCGGTCAGGTGAGGAGCCTTCTTGATCCGACGTGCAATATCCCCCGCACAGCCTTCGCCTTCTCGTGCCACGGGGGAGGTGAACAACCAGGGCGACCCTCTGCTCAGCGTGCCGGAGGTCGCCGAGCTCCTGGGCACCGGCGAGCGCTTCCCGCGTCGGCTGATCGCCGAGCGACGCATCCGCTACGTCAAGGTGGGTCGTCATGTCCGTATCCCGCGGAGCGCGCTCGACGCGTACATCGAGGCCCGCACCGTAGAGCCGGTGCGTCGGCCCCGCACTCGCTCCGGCCACCGGCTGGCGGCCTGATGACCCGCAAGCGCAAGCCGCAGCGGCGGCGCTACGGATCCCTACGCCGACTCCCCTCCGGGCGCTGGCAGGCGCGCTATCCGGATACGAACGGAGACCTGCGCGCGGCGCCGGAGACGTTCGACACCAAAACCGACGCGGAGGTCTGGCTCACCCAGACCGAGGCCGATCAGACACGCGGCGACTGGATCGACCCGCACGCCGGCGCGGTCAACTTCCACGCGTACGCCATCAAGTGGATCGACGAGCGAGGGCTCGCCGCCACCACGGACGAGCTGTACCGCAGACTCCTGCGCCTTCACCTGGTGCCCGCCTTCGGCGAGCTCGACGTCAACGAACTCAGCACGGCCAAGGTGCGGACCTGGCGCGCCGAGCGCCTGACGGCCACCGGTACGACCACGGTCGCCAAGTCCTACCGCCTCCTCAAGGCGATCATGGCGACCGCGGTCGACGACGAGCTGATCCGCCGCAACCCGTGCCGCATCAAGGGGGCGGGCAAGGAGGAAGCCGACGAGCGCCCGATCGCCACCGTCGAGCAGGTCTTCGACCTCGCCGACGCGATCGGTCTGCGCTGGCGGCTGATGATCCTCCTCGGCGCGTTCGCCTCGATGCGCCCGGAGGAACTCGCGGAACTGCGCCGCAAGGACGTCTACCTGGACGAGGGTGCGGTCTGGGTCAAGCGTGCCGCCCCGGAGTTGACCACGGGCAAGCGGGTCCCCGGCGACCCGAAGTCCCGTGCCGGGAAGCGGGAGATCGCGTTGCCGCCGTTCGTGCTCACGGACCTCCGCCGGCACCTGGACTGGTTCGCGGAGCCGGGCCCGGAGGGCTTGGTCTTCGTCGGCGAGCGCGGAGCGCCCTTCCGCCGGTCCACCTTCGGGCGCAAGTACCGCAAGGCCCGGGAGAAGGCGGGCCTGCCCGACGACTTCCGCTTCTACGACCTGCGGGGCACCGGCAACACCCTGGCCGCCGACACCGGCGCCAAGCTGAAGGACCTCATGGTCCGCGCCGGCCATTCCAGCGCACGCGCCCAGTTGATCTACCAACACTCGAAGAAGAGGCACCAGCGCAAGATCGCCTCCGCCATGGACGCCGACGTGCGCCGTCAGCGCCAGGAGGCGATTGATCAGGGTGAGGGGGCCGGGGACCTGGCCACGGTCCACCGCCTGGTCACCAAGGCAGGCACGGAGGCGTCAGACGAGGCCACCGAGGCAGCCGAGCGGTAAGAACAGCAAAGCGGTATGACCGGTGAGCGGGGCCGGGCCGACGAGATGTCGGCTCGGCCCCTGCCGTATGTCCGTTTCTCGCGCCGGTCTTGATCGAAGGGGTCTTGGGCCAGGACGTCTTTCCCTGTATGTACTGATCCCTGTATGTACTGATGTCAGAGGCGAGCCGGCCAGTGGCAGGTTTTTCCGGAGGGGGACTTGTGGCGATCAAGATCGTGCCTGTTACGGAGACGGAAACTGAACTGATCGATGCGGCCGTGGCCTTGGGCGACCGCTACACCAAGACGCTGGGGTTGCTCAAGCCGCCCGCGTACCGCAAGCACGCGAACGATGGCGGTCTGCTCGTCGCGGTCGAGCAGGGCGAGGTCATCGGGTACGCGTTGTTCGGTCTGCCGAAGCGGAAGCCCTATGTGCGGCTGGCGCACCTGTGCGTCGGAGGGGAGCACCGCGGTAAGGGGGTGGCGCGGCTGCTGGTGGAGGAGATCCGGCGCAGGCACCAGGACCGGTTGGGGATCAGGGCGAAGTGCCGTCGCGACTACGGGCTCAGCGACATGTGGACGAGCCTGGGTTTCGTGCCACGCGGGGAAGTGCCCGGTCGCGGACGAGACGGGGAGATCCTGGACGGCTGGTGGCTGGACCATGGCCACCTGGACCTGTTCGCGGGCATGGAGAGCGAAGCGCTGCTGGTCGTCGCCGTGGACCACGGCGTCTTCGCCGACCTGCGGGGTCGGACGCCCGGAGGCGGGGCGGCGGAGTCGCAGGCGCTGGAGGCCGGCTGGCTGACGGACCTCGTCGAAGTCGCCGCCACACCGCGGTTGCTGCACGAGATCAGGGATATCGCCGACGCGGCCGAGCGCAGGCATCAGCGGGCCGCCTCGCAGGGGTTGCGACAGCTCACCCCGGATGCCGAGGCAGTGGGCGTTCGGGCCCGCGAGCTGCTGCAGGCGGCCCGGTCGGCCGCAGCGGCCAGCGGCCTGCCGGGCGAGCCCGTGCTGCTGCGCGGCGTGCAGTACGTGGCCGAGGCATCGTGCGCCGGTCTGCAGGTGCTCGTGACCCGGGACCCGGAGCTGCTGGAGCTGGCGGACCTCGCCTGGAAGGTGGCTGGGATCAAGGTCGTCACGCCATCGGTCGTGACTCTGCATGTGGACGAACTGCGGCAGGCCCAGATGTACCGGCCGGCCGACCTCATGGGCACGGAGTTCCGGGCCGACGAGCTGCCCCCTGGGGCGGAGGGCGAGCTCGTGGCGTTCTTCGACCAGTCGGGCGAGGACGACGGCTCGGAGTTTGCCCGGCGGCTTCGAGCCCTGGTCGGCGACGCGGTTGTGTGGCACCGCGAGTTGCTGCGCGACGGCCAAGGCCGTCCGGTCGCCCTCTACGCATGGGCCATGGACGGGCGGACGCTGATCGTGCCGGTCCTGCGCACTGCGGCGCACCGTTTGGAGGAGACGCTGGCGCGGCAGATGCTGTTCTCGCTGAAACGGCTCGGAAGGGACTGCGGCGCTCAGGTCGTACGCGTCACTGACCCCTTCCCGTCGCCCGCAGCCAAGGCCGCAGCGAGCGACGACGGTTTCTTCTCGCACGATGGCGGGCTGGCGGCCCTGCTGGTCGAGGTCTGCGGGACTGCCCAGGAGGTGGCGGCTGTCGCCGGTGAGGCGGCCCGTGAACTTGGGCGGGACGAGGCTGCCGAGCTTCAGGCCGGTATGCCGGCCGAGACAGCGGGCGTGGTCGAGCGGGCTTGGTGGCCGGCGAAGGTCATGGACTCGCTGGTGCCGTCGTTCCTGGTGCCGATCGAGCCCCGGTGGTCCGCGGAGCTGTTCAACGTGCCGGCGATGTTGCTGCCCCGCCCCAACGAATTGGGGATCAGCAGGGAACACGTCTACTACCGTTCTTCCGGGCGCCGTGGTGAGAGCGTCCCGGCGCGGCTGCTCTGGTACGTCAGCAAGGGCTCCGCCCGCGAAGCGGGCCAAATGGTCATCGGCTGCTCGCGGTTGGACGAGGTGCTGATCGACACGCCGGATGCCCTGCACTCGAAATTCGAACACCTGGGCGTATATGGTCGGGACCAAGTACGCGCTATCGCCCGCGGCGGTACTTCAAGCCGTGCGATGGCCTTGCGGTTCTCGGATACCGAGATCTTCCCGAGGGTGGTGCCGCTGGGGCGATTGAACTCACTGGCCGACGGCCTGGGGCTACAGTTTTCGCTGATGTCGCTGTCGAAGATCAGCAACAGACTGTTCCAGGCGGTCTACGAAGAGGGACACCGAAGGACGTGAACGAACTGGACCGCGCGATGCTGCTGTCCGTACACCCCCGCTTCGCCACCGCGATCCTGGCGGGCAGCAAGACGGTCGAGGTGCGCCGCCAGCGCGTCGCAGCGCCACCTGGCACCACCGTCGTCCTCTATGCCACCTCCCCCACGATGGCCTTGGTGGGGCTGGCGCGCATCGCGGCGGTGAGCGTCGGCTCCCCCCGGGAGGTGTGGCGAGCTCACCGGAGCCGGACCGGCATCAGCCGCAAGGAGTTCGACGCGTACATGAGCGGCGCCACCCAGGCCAGCGGGATCACTCTCGAAGCACCCGAACCCTTCGACGAGCCGGTGCCCCTCACCGCCCTGCGCGCCGCTGGGACGTTCCACCCACCGCAGAGCTACCGGTACTTCCAGGAGGAAGCGCTGAGGCAGGTAGCCGAAGCCTCGCCTGCCGCGGGTGAGGTCCTGCGCGGAATTCTGGGAGAGCCCGTCCCGGCGTAGGCGGGAGTCGACAGTCAGCGGCCGGGTCGGCGAGTAGCCGACCCGGCCTTCGTCGTGCGCTTCGGGTTCGGCAACGGCGCGGACATTTGCGGGTGCATCGTTGCAGGTCACTGAGTGGAGCGTGACGGGGGTCACGTGAATCCCGTCTTGCGATTCGAGATGACGGGAGGTCGGGTCCTCCGGAAGAGGGCCATGGCCGTCAACTTGGTGCGTCGATCGGTGCTTTGTGGCACGCGAATGGCACGCGGCCTCGAATTGGTCTAGACAACGAACAAGTCCCAGGTCGCTGACCTGGGACTTCGTTATGGAGCGGGTGACGAGAATCGAACTCGCGCTCTGAGCTTGGGAAGCTCATGTTCTACCATTAAACTACACCCGCGTGAAGCCCCGTGGGCGGGGCTTCGTACCGTCGCACACTGTACCCCATGGCCGCCCTCCGGCGCATTTGCCGTGGGGTTTTCGCGTTGGCGGGGGTGGGGGATGCGGCTGCGGGGTGCGGGAGTTGGGGCGTACGGTGTGGGCGCGGAAGCCGGTCGGAGTGCCGCGTGCGAGTGCGCCCGGACTATCCCCTAATGTGGCTTTTGTCTTTCACGTACATGGGGAAAGGGACTCGATGGAGCGCACCGTCGTCCGTTGTGCCGAAGGGCACGTGTTCAGCACCGCTTCGTTCCCGATGCAGCACCTCAACGCCGGGCGGATCGGCCCCGGGCGGCTTCTGCGCTGTCCGCGATGCGCCCGGCTCCGGCACTCGGTGCCGGTCACTGCTGAGGAGCGATAGCCCCGAGAGAACCGCGTCTGGGCGGCGCGCGGGCCCGGTCCGATTGGGCCGGGCCCTCGGCGTGCGCGTACCCTCGTGGGGTGCTTCTCTCAGACAAGGACATCCGGACCGAGATCGACAATGGCCGGGTGCGTATCGAACCGTACGACGAGTCGATGGTGCAGCCGTCGAGCATCGATGTGCGGCTCGACCGCTACTTCCGGGTGTTCGAGAACCACCGCTACCCCCACATCGACCCCGCCGTCGAGCAGCCCGACCTCACGCGCGAGGTCGTGCCGGAGGGTGACGAGGCGTTCATCCTGCACCCCGGCGAGTTCGTGCTCGCCTCCACGTACGAGGTCGTCACCCTTCCCGATGACGTCGCCTCCCGCCTCGAAGGCAAGTCCAGCCTCGGCCGCCTCGGCCTGCTCACGCACTCCACCGCCGGCTTCATCGACCCCGGCTTCTCCGGGCACGTCACGCTCGAACTGTCGAACGTCGCCACCCTGCCCATAAAGCTGTGGCCCGGCATGAAGATCGGCCAGCTGTGCATGTTCCGGCTGACCTCCCCGACCGAGTTCCCGTACGGCTCCGCCAAGTACGGCTCCCGCTATCAGGGGCAGCGCGGGCCCACGCCCTCCCGCTCCTTCCAGAATTTCCACCGCACCCAGGTCTGACATCGCAGGCACCGCAGGCACCGCAGGCAGCACTGGGATCGCAGAAATCGCAGAGGAACAGGTAGAGCACGGCAGTGAGTGACAAGCGCGAGAACCTTACGTATCCGCTCTTCGGCGAGGCCATCCGCGAGCTGGCCCAGACCGTCGCCGACGACGGCTACGAGCCGGACATCATCCTGTCCATCGCGCGCGGCGGCCTCTTCGTCGCCGGCGGCCTCGGCTACGCCCTCGACGTCAAGAACCTGCACGTCATGAACGTCGAGTTCTACTCCGGCGTCGGCCAGACCCTTGAGCTCCCCGTCATGCTGCCGCCCGTCCCCAACGTCGTCGACCTCAGCCGCAAGAAGGTCCTCGTCGCCGACGACGTCGCCGACACCGGCAAGACCCTCAAGCTCGTCCACGACTTCTGCGCCGGCCACGTCGCCGACGTCCGCTGCGCCGTCATCTACGAGAAGCCGCAGTCCCTCGTGAAGTGCGAGTACGTCTGGAAGCGCACCGAGGACTGGATCAACTTCCCGTGGAGCGTCGAACCGCCCGTCGTGCGGCGTGAGGGGCAGATCCTCGACGCCTAGCCGGTACGTACGCCCGTACGGCCGTATATGTGCGTGAGGGCCCGGCTGCTTTTCCTTCCGTTCTAGTGGTCGTTGCAACACCCCAGTTCAGGGGATGCGATGGACTTCGAGATCCGGGAGGACCGGACGGCCAAGGGGCCAGTGAGGCTGTTGCGCGAGCGGGAGGCATACTCCCGGCTCATGCAGCAGGGCCTGAGCAACAAAGAGGCGTGCCGGATCATCGGCATCAACGAGAAGACCGGGCGCCGATGGCGCAACGGCCGTAGCGCCGACCGCAAGCACAAGGCGGTACCACCGATCAACATGGTGGTACCGCCTCCCGGTCCTTCCCGGTACCTGTGCGAGGCCGACCGGATCCATATAGCCGACCGGCTGCGGGAGAAGGCGACGGTCCGGGCGATCGCCGCGGAGCTGGGCCGCAGCCCGTCCACCATCAGCCGGGAGATCCGCCGCAACCGCCACCAGGCGAACGGCCAGTACCGTCCGCATGCTGCCCAAGCCCGCGCCGATGCCCGCCGGCCCCGCCCCAAGCCGGGGAAGATCGGCCGGAACACCGAACTGCGCGGCTTCATCCAGGACCGCCTGCATCTGCGGTGGAGTCCCGAGCAGATCTGCCAGGCTCTGCGGACACACTTCCCCGACCGGCCGGAGATGCACGTGGTCCACGAGACGGTCTACCAGGCCCTCTACGTCCAGGGCCGGGGTGAACTGCGCCGAGAGCTGTCCCGCGCTCTGCGCACCGGCCGCGCCCGGCGCAAACCCCGCCGCCAGGCCCAGCAGCGCCAGCCACGGTTTTCCACCCCCATGGTCATGATCAGCGAACGGCCCGCCGAGGCAGAGGACCGGGCCGTGCCCGGCCACTGGGAGGGCGACCTCATCATCGGAAAGGACGGCAAGTCGGCCATCGGCACCCTGGTCGAGCGCGCCACCCGCTACGTCATGCTCCTGCACCTGCCCGCAGACCATGGCGCCGAAAGCGTCCGCGACGCACTGGTCACCACGGTCCAGACGCTGCCGTCCCACCTCAAGCGGTCCCTGACCTGGGACCAGGGCTCGGAGATGGCCGCCCACGGCTCCTTCACCGTCACCACCGACATCCCGGTCTACTTCTGCGACCCCGCCAGCCCCTGGCAGCGTGGTTCCAACGAGAACACCAACGGCCTGCTCCGCCAGTACTTCCCCAAGAGCACCGACCTCGCAGTCCACACCCGCGAGCACCTGGACGCCGTCGCCGCCGAGCTCAACGGCCGCCCACGCAAAACGCTCGACTGGGAAACCCCAGCCGAGCGCCTGCATAAACTACTCGCGGCCTGACCAACACAACCACGTGTTGCGACGATCCCTAGAAACCGCCTTCGCAGCCGGGCCCTCCTACGTTGGATCGGGCATTCAGCGCTCAGGTCGTCAGAACGTGCCCAACTTGATAATCGTCAGCAGCGCCACCAGCTGGATCGCCGACGCCGCCAGCGCCTTCGGCCACGGCAGATCGTGCGACTTGCTCACCATCGACGTGAACAGCGCACCCGCCCCCAGCCACGTCGCCCACCCCAGCACCTGCACGAGCGGGCTGTCGCCGCCCAGGAACATCGCGAACAGCAGCCGCGGCGCGTCCGTGATCGACATGATCAGCATCGACAGCCCCACCGTCGGCTGCCACTCCCCGTCACCGCCCAGCTGCCGCGCCAGCGTGTGCGTCACCGCGCCCAGGATCAGGCTCGCGATGACCACGATCACCGCCGTCGTCAGCACCCACGGGATGCTGTTCGACAGCGTGGCCTTCAGCACATCCTCGCGCGCCTTGTCGAACCCGAAGACCGCCAGCAGGCCGTAGATGAACGTGACCGTCAGCGCCGTCGCCCACATCGCGTGGTCGCGCATCCGCCAGAACGTGGCGGACGGCCGCAGCACGATCCCGCTCAGCAGGTCCTTCCACGGCAGCCGCGGGCCGACGGGCGGCGGAGGAGCCTGGCCCGCCTGGTAGGTGTTGCCACCGTCGTAATCGTCGTAGCCGTTGTTGCCATACGGACCGTTGTCGTAGCCGCCGTCGTTGTACGGGGGCTGTGCGCCGTACGGGTCGTACGCGCCCGGACCCTCGCCCACGTTGAACTGCTGGGTCTGACCGGGTCTGTCCTGGCCCCCTTGGCCGTAGTGCGGGTCCTGGGGGCGGCCGGGTCCCGGGCCCGGCCCCTGTCCCTGCCCGTACGCCGTCGGCGGGCCGCCGAAGTACTCCGGCTCGCCATGGCCCTGCGACTGCTGCCACTGGCCGTGCCCTGGCCCTGGCCCGTGCCCCTGGCCGCCGCCACCTCCTTGCCGGCCGTCGTACGGGCCCGGTCGCCGCCCGTACGGCGGCTGCGCCGGGGGTGGGTTCTGCTGCTGCCCGGGGCGCTGCTGCCCTTGCTGTGCGGACTGGGAGTCGTCCCGTCCGCGTCCGATCCTGAATCCAGCCACGCTTTCGAACGTACCCGTTCTGTCGAACCGTGGTGCCGGGCCTGGGCGGCAGCCGGGGCATTGCTGCCGAGCTGTGACATCCCCTAAGGGAAAACTGGGGGTTTATGCGCTGGTCAACCGCCGTGACGCCGCAGTCACGGCCGCCACTTCCGCCCCGGCCAACTCGCACCATACGTACTTGCCCCTGAACCCGAAGAACTCTTCCCCGAGGCAGTACCAGCCCCAGTCGTCGGAGCAGAGCGTCACCAGCTGGAGGCCGCGCCCGGTCTCGTCGTCGGTGATGTCGGCTACGTCTGCGACCTCGCGGAGGTGGGGCGGCTGCGGGTCCGTGTCCCACACCCCGATGCGGAGTTTTCCGTCCGACCACCACAGGCGCATCGACGCCGGTCCGTCCGTGTGGCGCAGCGCGTTGGACAACAGCTCGGTCGCGAGCAGCTCGGCCCGCTCGATGAGCTCGGGGAGGTCGTGGAGGGTGAGGACCGCTCGTAGCGTCGCGCGGGCCACGGCCGCGGTGCGGTTGTCGTGCGGGACGTAGAGCGTGTAGTCCCAAGTCTCGGTTGCGTGAGCGGAGTTCGTCATGCGGTTCTCCGTACTGTGGGGGCCGAGTCGCTGCGCTGGCTGCGCGGGGCAGTGCTCTTCCGGTTCACTGGTGAGCGCTGTGTGACTGGCGCGTCACACAAGGTAGGGCATAAGCTTCGGCCGTCGCAAGCTTAAGTTCGGCGGTTCCCGCGTAGGTGTGAATAGACCCAAGTGCGGGACGCACGGCAGACTTTGACCGGGTACGAAGGAAGGGACGCATGCCGCCGAGGAGACAACCCACCGCACGTCAGGAGCGGCTGGGCGTGGAACTGCGGAAGCTGCGCGAGGCGGCAGGCATGACCGCACGTGAGGCCGCGGGGCTGTTGGGAACCAACCCGATCCAGATGAGCCAGATGGAGTCGGGGCGCGCGGGAATCAGCGAGGAGCGCCTGCGCCGACTCGCGGCGCACTACGCCTGTGCCGATGCCGATCTGGTCGACGCGCTGGTTGCTATGGCGACGGAGCGTGGGCGCGGGTGGTGGGAGGAGTACCGGGGCGTTCTGGCTTCGGGTTTCTTGGACCTGGCCGAGCTGGAACATCATGCGACGTTCTTGCGGTCCGTTGAGATCGTCAGCATTCCCGGCCTTTTGCAGACCGAAGACTATGCGCGGGCCGTTTTCGGGTACATGGTGCCGGAGCTTCCGCAGTCGGAGATCGAACCTCGGGTCGCACATCGCTTGCGGCGGCGTCAGGTCATCACTGGGGACTCACCAATTGAGTACGAGGTGGTGATCCATGAGGCGGCCCTGAGGTTCAAAGTGATGGGCGGTAAACTCGCCCGCGAGCAGATCGAGTTGATTCTCAACCTGTCCGAGTTGGGCAATATCTCCGTGCGCGTAGTCCCGTTCAGCGTTGATGGTTTTGCCGGAGCCAACTGTTCGATGATGCACGTAGGCGGTCCCGTTCCCCAACTCGACACCGTGCAGCGTGACACTGTCCTCAGCGGAATCTTCATGGATGCGCAGCCACAGGTCGCAAGGTTCGGCAAGGTATTCCAGAAGGTACAAGCGTCAGCACTGGCTGTCGACGAGTCGCGGGACTTCTTGCATCGGATGGTGGATGAACTATGAGGGGCAAGGAAATGGCACAGGCCATCGAATGGCAGAAGTCTTCCTACTCTGCGGGCGGCGACGGGGCCAACTGCGTTGAGCTGGCCGCCGTCGGCGACATGGTGTGGATCCGTGAAGGCGAAGTCCCCGGCGACGTCCTCGTCGCCACCCCGGCTGCGCTGTGCGCGTTGCTGCGGAGCGTAAAGACCAATGAGCTGTGACGGTCATCGAATGGCAGAAGTCTTCTTTCTCCGGTGGAGGAGACGGCAACAGCTGCCTTGAACTGACCGCCGTCGGCGGCACGGTGTTGCTCCGGGAAAGCGACGCCCCCGGCGTCATCGTCACCGCTGCCCCCGCCGCGCTGCGGGCGTTCGCGCGGATCGTAAAAGACGACACCGGCGGCCTGGCCGGTTACTGAGTTTGAACTCGGGGTGTCGTAGCTGCTGATAGGGGTAGGTCGTCGCGGTGTGCCGTCTATGTGAGGTACGCGCAGGGTGGCGGTCTGTCGGGCGAGTGCCGGCGGGCGCTTCCACGAATGCGTCTCCCTTTTTAAGTGCCTCTCCTGGGCGAGGGTCTGAAGCGTTCGTCACCGTGACCCGCGCTGAGGGCCGGATCTTCATCCGTGTCGTGCGCATGGGTGCCTAGGCTGGGGGCTGGGT
>NZ_JBHVHQ010000011.1:0-34794 GCF_042800135.1 Streptomyces sp. NPDC057654
AGCAACGGCAGCCCGGCCAGGGACAGCGCGTAGGCGGCGGCCCAGCGGCGGGAGCGGTCCGGGCACGGTGCGGGCCAGCCGTCACCCGCCCTATGGGCGGGCTCCTCGGCGGGCCGGGCGGGCGAGCCGGACCAGCGACGGCCGTCCGGCACCGCGCCGTCCAGGCAGCCCCCGGGCGCCAGTTCGGCGTCCCGGCCCACTTCGGCGCCGGGCAGCAGCATGGCGCGGTGGCCGATCCGCGCGCCCGCGCCGACCCGCACGGGGCCGATGCGCAGGGTGTCGCCGTCCAGCCACCAGCCGGCGAGATCTGCCTCGGGCTCCACGCTCGCCCCGTCGCCCAGCTCGGCGAGGCCGGTCACCGGCGGCATCGCGTGGAGGGCCACGTCGCGGCCCACCCGGCAGCCCAGCGCCCGCGCGTACCACGGGGCCCACGGCGTTCCCAGCAGGGCCGGCACCCCGAAGGCCGCCACCGTCCGTTCGGCGGCCCACAGTCGCAGGTGGACCCGGCCGCCGCGCGGGTACGCGCCCGGCCGCACGGACCGCGTCAGCGCGCGGGCGCCGAGCGCGCCGAGGGCGAGCCGGGCCGGGGCGCTCAGCAGCACCAGCCAGCCCAGGACCACCAGCCACCACGAGGTGTGCGGGGCCCAGGCGTGCGGTGCGAGCAGCCCGAGCACGTTGTCGGCGGCGGCCAGACCGACCAGGCCGCGCAGCCCGGCGACGCCGTACAGGGCGCTCTGGACGCACAGTTGCGCCGTGCCGGTGCGGAAGGGAACCGCTCGGACCGGCGCGGTGGCCCGCTCACCGGCCGGCTTCGCGTGCGGTGTCCGGCCGAGGGTGTCCATGAACGCGGCCATGTCACGCAGTACGGGATGCCGGTAGAGGTCGGCGACGGAGAGGCCGGGGTGCTCGGCGCGCAGTTCGGAGGCGAGTGCGGCGGCGCTCAGGCTGCCGCCGCCGAGGGCGAAGAAGTCGCTGTCCGCGTCGGGCCGGATGCCCAGCAGCTGTTGCCAGCGGTCGGCGAGACGGTCGGCCGTACCGTGCGGCGGGGACTGTCGCCCGACGGTCCGAGCCGCCCCCGCTGCCGGGGGCGACGGCCAGGGCAGGGCGTCCCGGTCCACCTTCCCCGAGGTGCGCGTGGGCAGTTCGGCCACTTGCGCCAGCACCGGCACCAGGGCGGCGGGCAGCCGGTCCGCCAGTACGGCGCGGGCCCGCCCGGGATCGAAGTCCGCCGTGCCGTCGCCGTCGTCGGAGGGCGCGTCCGTCACCACGTAACCGACCAGGACGTGTCCTCCCGCCGGGGTGGTCCGGACGGCCGCCGCCGCAGCGCGCACTCCGTCCAGACCGTTCAGTACGGCGTCGATCTCCCCCAGTTCGATCCGCCGTCCGCCGATCTTCACCTGGTCGTCGGCCCGGCCCACGTAGACCAGGCCCGTGGGCTCCGCCCGTACAAGATCGCCAGTGCGGTAGGCGCGCTCCGTGCCCAACGCGGACGAGGGGCCGAAGCGTCCGGCTTCCCTGGCCGGGTCCAGGTACCGGGCGACGCCCGCTCCCGCGATCACCAACTCCCCCTCGCGGCCGTAGGGGACGGGCCTTCCGGCAGCGTCCACGACGGCCAGTTCCCAGCCCGCGAGCGGGAGTCCGATGCCCACCGGGCGGCCTGGCAGCAGCCGTTCGGCGCAGGCCACGACCGTCGTCTCGGTCGGCCCGTAGGTGTTCCACATCTCCCGGCCGGGCGTCGCGAACCGCCGCACGAGCGCCGGCGGGCATGCCTCCCCGCCCATGATGAGCAGCCGTACCCGGGCGAGCGTCTCGTCCGGCCACAGGGCGGCGAGCGTCGGCACCGTGGAGATCACCGTGATGCCCCGGTCGACGAGCCACGGGCCGAGTTCGTGGCCCGCCCGCACCAGCTGCCGCGGCGCGGGCACCAGGCAGGCGCCGTGCCGCCAGGCGAGCCACATCTCCTCGCACGAGGCGTCGAAGGCGACGGAGAGACCTGCCAGCACCCGGTCGCCCGGACCGAGCGGCCGGTCCTGTCCGTTCAGGAACAGCCGGGCCTCGGCATCGACGAAGGCCGCCGCCGAACGGTGCGACACCGCCACCCCCTTGGGCGTGCCGGTCGAACCGGACGTGAAGATGACCCAGGCGTCGTCCTCCGGGCGCGGGGGCGAGGCGCTGCCCGTCGGACGGCGCGCGTCCATGCCGCGGACCGGTTTCCCCAGCACCGCGCACACCCCCGCCTCCTGGAACACCCGCGCCGCCCGCTGCTCGGGGTCGTCCGCGTCGACGGGCACGTAGGCGGCGCCGCTGCGCAGTACGGCCAGCACGGACAGGTAGAGCTCGGCGGTTCCGGAAGGGATACGGACCCCGACCCGGTCGCCGGGCCCGATGCCGAGCCGGAGCAGAGCCCGTGCCCGTCGGCCGGACTCGGCGCACAGCGTGCGGTAGTCGAGTTCCGCGTCGCCCGTGTCGAGGGCGAGGGCGTCGGGGTGGCGGGCCGCGGTGGCGTCCAGGACATCGAGCAGGGTGCGCGGCGGCGCGGCGGGAGCACTCCGGTAGACGGCGCCGCCGTCGGCCGGCGCGAAGGGCGGCGGTTCGGATTCCGCGGGGTCGTACACATTTCCGAGAAGAGGCGGGGGCATCGGCAGCCTTTGTTCGTCGCGGACGAAATGGGTGTCCTTGGACAGCCGCCCCTGGAGAGGGAATTCATCTGCGGTGGGTTCACATTTCGGTGCCAATATTCCGCAAATCGAACATCACGCCCGCCCGGAGTTCCGGACCCTTCAGGCTGGTCAATCACCTTCCGCATTCCCGCGGACTGACCATGCCGTGGGAAAGCCTTGACATATGCGGTGCACTGTTTTCGTCCACGGATGCCGTAGCAGCCGCGCGCCGCCGCCCCTTCGGCTACCTGATGTATCCGGCCGGCTTGGTGGCCAAGGTGAGCAAATATTCCAGAGGGCCGCGGCGGAAGTGCCGCCGCCAGGCCACGGCCAGCACCATGATGGTCACGGCGAAGGCGAGGAGAACCCACAGGGGCGAGCCGGGCACGTCCTCGATGCCCGCGGCGCGGATGCCGAGGATGTTGGCCACATACGCGGTCAGGGACATGGACCCGACCGCGGTGACCGGGAAGAGGAGCCCGCGCAACCGGCGGTGCCGCTCCACGACCGTGCAGCAGCAGGCGAGAACGGCCAGCGCCACGCCCGTGTTCCCGACGATGGACAGCGTCGTCTCGCTGTGCGGGGCCGCGACCAGCAGCCAGGCGGGAACGTTCGCGGTCGGGTCGCCCCCGGTATCCGACCACCAGGCGTTCAGCGGCGACGCGCCGTCCGTGACAGCGGAGATGGACGTACGCGCCCCGGGAAACAGCCCGAGCGCGAGCCAGGACAACCCGTACCCGGCGATGGCCAGGGCGGCGCCGATCAGCAGCAGCCGGGTGCGGACCGCCGCAGTCTTCAGGTCGAGCCGGGCCACCGCCATCCCCGCGATCACGAACGGCGCCCAGCTCAGCACGGGATAGTCGCCGGTGAACAGCAGCCCGACCAGCCCGTCGGTGCCGCTGACCGTCACGATGCCGTTGTTGCCGTCATGGCTTACGTCGGCGTCGTCCCCGTTGGGGGTGAAGGCGACCTTCCACGGCGCGGTGCCGGCATTGACCGTGTGCACCACGGTGTTTCTGGAGGTGTTGATCACCGAGACGTTGCTGGAGACCGCGCTTGTGAACGCTGCCGATAGCACACATCCTGACGTTCAGAGGCCGTACTCAATGGCTGTCGCATCGGGTATCAGCACACCAGTAGAAGCGCGATTACCAGTTTGCCCATCGGTTGCACGAGCCTCACTGGATACCGCAGCGCCATGTACCTCGTTGTCCTGAGCACTCGCCGCTCCGGCCCCAATCAAAACCGCACCGAACACAGCCGTGACCAACACGGCGCTTACTGTCGTCCTCGTACGCAAAATTCCCCCATTCCTCATATGAATCCGGTCGAGTCGCCGAGGTAGATCAACCTGTTTCCTCTCAGGTAGCCATCCTCCTCGCCAACTCCCCGCGCTCCGACTACTACTCACACCAGTTTAGTCCGACGCGCAGGGGCTCAGATAGCAGTCAGGTGAATAATTCTCACTGGCCGACGAATATTAACTGCCGTTCATAAAAAACTGTTGACAATGCGTACGCAATACAACGGATGCGCATCATCTCGCTCTCTACAGAGCCTCCCGCAGGGACGACCATCGCACCTTTCGTTCGGGGCAAGAATCACAAGGCGACGCCGGCCGCCGGCGTCGACCTCGCACCAGGCCAGTGGGCACCATCACCTGGAAGGTTCCAGCAGTCGATTCGGTCGGCGCGATCGGGGCCTCGACGCGTATGCAGTACGGCGTGGGAAACACACCCAAGCCCCTGTGGTCAGGTCACCCACCGCCCGTACGGAACCGCCGAGCGGCGGCGAGCACGCGCCGGTGGGCCTCCTCCCCGCCCACCGAGATGCGTACGCCCTCGCCCGGGAAGGCGCGCACCCGCACCCCGGCCGCCAGCGCCGCGTCGGCGAAGTCCTCCGCTGCCGTGCCGCCCAGCGGCAGCCATACGAAATTCGCGTACGACGGCAGTGGCGCGAGGCCCTCGGCGCGCAGCGCCTCGTACAGCCGGGTGCGTTCGGCACGGACCGCTCGCATGCGGGCGGCGAGCTGCCCGGGGTGTTCCAGGGAGATCCGCGCGGCGTGTTCGGCGGCGTGGGTGACGGAGAACGGAAGGAAAGTCTTTCGGGCCGGGGCGGCGAGGTCGGCGGCTGCGAAGGCGTAGCCCGCTCGCAGGCCCGCGAGGCCGTATGCCTTGGAGAAGGTGCGGAGCAGGACGGTCCGGGGGCCTGCTCGCTCCGGGAGGAGGCCGTCGCGTTCCTCTTCCTCGTCGAACTCGGTGTACGCCTGGTCGACGACGACCACGACCTGCGGCGGGAGGGACGCGAGGAACCGCGTCAGCGTGGCTCGTGGGAGGCGGCGGCCGGTGGGGTTGTGCGGGGTGCAGAGGATGATCATGCGGGTGCGGGAGGTGACCGCCGCGGCGAACGCGGCGAGGTCGTGCTCGCCGGAGGCGGTCAGAGGGATCGGCGCGCCCTGGGCCCCAGCCGTCGCGATCAGGAAGGGGTAGGCGTCGAATCCCGGCCAGGGGTAGAGGACTTCGTCTCCGGGGCCGCACAGCGCGAGCAGCAGCTGCTGAAGGACCGCGCCGCTGCCGGGGCCGACGACGACCTCGTCGGGATCCTTGGCGAAGTGCCGGGACACGGCCTGCCGCAGCGTACGGGCCGTGGGGTCCGGATACAGGTTGACGCGGTCGCCGCTGCGGCGCAGCGACTCCGCAACCGCCGGGAGCGGGGGCAGCATGAGTTCGTTGTTGGACAGGTCCAGCAAGCCGTCCGCGCCCTTCGTCGTCGGGTCGGTCGCGCGGTAGCCCGGCAGTCGGGCGAGCTGCGCCGTACGGTCGGCTGGTGGGACGGGTGGGACATGCCTCGTCGTCATGAGCGTCCTCATCAGATAGGTCACTGGTGCGGCCATGCCGCGAAGCGGCGGAGTCCGTACAGGAGCGGGGTGCCGTCGCTGCGGCCTATGGCGCCGACTTCGCCGATGACCAGGGTGTGGTCGCCGATGTCGAGCAGTTCGATGACGCGGCAGTCGGCGACGGCGTGCGCGTCGTCCGTCAGATGCGGCAGCCCCGCGGGGGACGGCCGCCAGTTCACCCGCGCGAAGCGGTCGGGGGGCAGGGCCGGAGAACAGCTCGGCGACGTGCTGCGCGCCGCTGTTGAGGAGGTTGACGGCGAAGCCGCCGTGTGCGGTCACCGCGGCCAGCGTGGTGCTGTCGCCGCGCAGGCTGACGAGCAGCGTGGGCGGGCGCAGGGTGACGCTGGTGAGCGAGGAGCAGGTCATGCCGCGCGGCTGCCCCCCGGTGTCCAGGCTGGTCACGACCGCGACGCCGGTCGGGAAGGCGCTCATCAGGTCGCGGAAGCGCCGTTGGTGCGTCAGGACGGTGACGCTGCGGTGTGCCTCGGTGGTGCCGTTCATGCGACACCGTGCAGCTGGCGCAGTAACTCGTACGTGGAGGGCAACGTCCGTACCCAGTCGTGCTGCTTGTGCTTGATGTCGGCGAACAGCAGCTCGGCGCGGGCGCGGGATTCGGGTTTATGGGCGAGCGAGGGCAGCGGATGGCGGGGCAGCATGCCGAGTCCGGCGAAGATGCAGTAGTAGCTGCCGTTGGTCCAGAAGTTGCGGAACTCCGCCTCGAAGTTCCCGTAGTACGTGCCCTCGTCGCTGATCGGCAGATTCACCGGCAGTCCGGCCCGGTAGGTCTCGGCCTTGTCCTTGATGCCGTCGGCGAGGCGCAGCTCCTTGTTGGCCCGCCAGAACGGGGTGTCCACGCGCGGCGAGAAGTAGTAGTGGGCCTGGAGGAAGTCGCGGGTGTCGTCGAACATCTCCCGGATCTCGCGGTTGAACCGGTCGACGAGCACGGGATCGAAGGTGCGGTCGGGGAAGTGCTTGGCGAGCATGTGGATGGCGGCGTAGATGAAGTAGATGCCGCTGGACTCCAGGGGCTCGACGAAGCAGGACGACAGGCCGATGCTGACGCAGTTGCGCACCCAGGCCCTGCGGTTGCGGCCGACGCGGAAGCGGATGCGGTTGAAGTCGGTGCCCTTCGGGTCTAGCCCCCACAGCCGGGAGAACTGCTCAGCGGCCTCGTCGTGATCGGCGAAGCGGCTGGAGAAGACATAGCCGCTGCCGAACCGGCCGAGCATCGGGATCTTCCAGGTCCAGCCGGCGGGCATGGCGATGGAGGAGGTGTACGGTTCGACGCCGTACGTCGCGTCGTCGTGCGGGATGGCGGTGGCCACCGCGCTGTCGCACAGCAGGTGGTCGCTCATGTCCACGAACGGCTCGGCCATGGCCTGGTTGATGAGCAGTCCGCGGAAGCCCGAGCAGTCGACGAACAGGTCGCCGTCGAGCAGCCGCCCACTCTTGGTGCGCAGTGCCGTGATGAAGCCGCGCTCGTCGGTGAGGACTCCGGTCATCTCGTCCTCGACATGCCCGATGGCCTGCTTGGTGACCGCGAAGTCGCGCAGGAACGCGGCGACGAGCTGAGCGTCGAAGTGCCAGGCGTAGTTGTGGGCGGCGCGGCGCATGTCGAGCCAGCGGGGGGCCTTCCGAGCGTCCATGATCGCCGTGTCGGTGAAGCAGGCGTGGTCGTACGGTTCGGTGGTCTCACCGCGCAGCCTCTTGGCCGCCCAGTAGTGGGACAGCGGGATCTGGTCGGCGGACGGCAGCAGCCCGAAGGGGTGGTGGAAGGCGTCCGGGCGCCCGTCGGTCATGCGCGGCTGGGGGCTGCCGCCGCCGGGGGTACACCAGTTGATGAACTTGACGGCGATCTTGTAGCTGGCGTTGCACTGGCGCATCCAGTCCTCCTCGGCGATGCCGAGGTAGTCGAAGAAGGCGCGTTGCAGGTTGGGGATGGTGGCCTCGCCGACGCCGATGCGCGGGATGCTCGGGGCCTCCAGGACCGTGATCTTCACGGTGCTCTGGAGGGCCTTGCCGAGGTAGGCCGCGGTCATCCAGCCGGCGGTGCCGCCGCCGAGGATGACGATCTTCCTGATCCGGTCGTCCTCGTTCCGGTCGGCTTCGCCGTTGCGCGGGCGGTCGTCCATACGTGTGTCCATGATCCGGTGTCCTCGCTCGGAGATGTCTACGGGCAGTCGTAGGGGTACGCGGGCAGTCGTAGGGGGACGCGCGAAGCGCGCCGGGTCATCGGGCCGTCAGCAGACCGCGGGCACGCAGGTCGGCGACGGTCGTGGCGGGCAGCCCCGCGGCGCGGGCCGCCGCCGGGGAGAGGGAGGCGGGGATGCTCTGCTCGAACGCGAAGACGCCGTCGGGGTCGTACCGCCGCTTGACCTCCATCAGGCGCGGCAGATGCTCCCCGTAGTAGGCGTGCGGCCAGTTGGTCAGATCGCGGTCGGGGCTGTTGACATAGGCCCCGCCGGTCATGAAGGGCAGCATGTCCTCGCGGGTCCCGGACAGCCAGCCCAGATGCTCGGCGTCGGCCTGCGGGTCGCTCCAGTGGCCGAGGTACTCCACGCACAGGGAGGCTCCCCGGTGTGCGAAAGCGGAGTGTTCGGGCGGCACGTCGGACAGGACCGCGCCGCCCAGGCCGTAGATACCGGTCTTGACTCCGGGCGGCGCCTTGTCGTGGCGGCGCTCCAGGATGTGCAGCGCCTCGGCGCCTAGCGGCTCGGCGGCGAGCGCCGGGGTGAATTTGGCGCGGATGGAGGACACTTGTTCCGTCCAGGTGCCGATGCTGTCTCCGTACGGCAGGGTGCGTGCGGACGTGGTCCGCGGCGGGCACGCATCCGTCAACGGCCGTAACAATTGCGTCAGTTCCTCACTCGCCCCCTCGAACAGGCCGGTGGTGAGGGCCCTGTCGGCCGAGGCGGGGAACAGGTTGAAGCGGGCGTTCACCCGTGGGTCCGCGTCGCGGATCCAGTGCTGCCAGGCGTCGAGCGCCGCGATGCCGTCGCGCGCGCCCCACTCCAGCAGGAACAGCGTCACCTCGGAGATGGGACGCATCGCGAAGGAGTAGGAGGTGACGATCCCGAAGTTCCCGCCCCCTCCCCCGCGCGAGGCCCACAGCAGGTCCGGGTGGCGTTCCGCGTCGACGTCGAGGATCTGGCCGTGCGCGTCGACGAGGGTGAGTCCGAGGAGGTGGTCGATGAGCAGGCCGCGGGAGCGCACCAGCATGCCGATGCCGCCGCCGAGCACATGGCCGCCGATGCGGATGTCGGGGCAGACGCCCGCCGGGATCGTGCCGCCGAGCGACCACAGTGCGTCGTACGCCTCGCCGAGCAGGACCCCGGGTCCCAGGTCGGCGCGGGTGCGGTCGCCGCTGACGGCCAGGGCTCCCAGGCGCGACACGTCGATGACGGCGCCGTCGTCCAGTCCGCTGAAGCCCTCGCTGTTGTGGCCGCCTGAGCGGATCCGGAACGGGATGCCCTGGTCTCGTACGTACGTGAGCGCGGCGGCCGTCTCCTCGGCGTTCCGCGGGTAGACGACGGCTCGGGGGCGGTAGTCGAAGCGCGCGTTCCACAGGTGCCGCGCCGTGTCGTAGCGCGCGTCGCCGGGGGTGACCACTATGCCGATGGTGTCCGGGTACGTCCCCATCAGGCCGTGCCTTCGTAGCCGCGGGCGAAGAACCTGATGGGCATCTGCACGGCCTTGGCCCCGTCCGCCGCGGGCGAGCGCCAGGCGGCGTAGGTGTGCGTGACGCCGCCGCGTCCCCTGCTCTCCAGGTAGCAGATGACATTCAGCGGCCAGCCGGCGTTGCGGAAGAGGTACTCGTCCATGCGGCTGGGGTTCTCGCTGAGGTGTTCCGTGCCGCGCTCGTGCGGCGGGCCCACCCGGTGCCAGTCCGGGTGCATATGGACCGAGCCGAGCAGCTCCAGGCCGGCCGCGTCGAACTCACGGGACACGCGCAGGACCTGGCGCGAGTCGGCCCAGAACCCTCGCTCGCCGTCGTCGTACTGCTTGCCGAATCGGGGCACGATGTTCTGCCGGAACTCCTCCAGCGGCGCCTCGTCGACCGCGCGTACGTTGTCCGCGAAGGCGACGCGGCGGACCACGAGCGCATCGTCCTCCAGGGTGCCGCCGAGGAGGCCGAAGCTGTTGGGCCGGTGCAGGCGCGAGCCGCCCGCGGCCACCGAGTCCAGGCCCATGCGGTACTCGGCGATGGCGTCGGCGACGAACTCGGCGAAGACGTCTACGTCCGCGACCATGGCCTCGGCGCGGGAAAAGGGGTCGTCGGTCTGCGGTGGGAGCCCTGCGGCCGGTGCTGTCTGTACGTGCGCCGTCCCTGTTTCGGGCATGGCGGCGCTCCTTTCGGTGGTACGGGGGGTGGTGTTCGCGAAACGGTGTGCGTGTGGGGCGGGCGGTGGGCGGGTCCTCAGACGATCCCGCCGTTGGCCCGGATGACCTGCCCGTTGATCCAGCCGCCCTGCGGGCCGACGAGGAACGCCACCACGTCGGCGATGTCTTCGGGGCGGCCGATCCGGCCGAGCGGGACCTGACGTGCCAGGGTCTCGATCTCCGCGGCGCTTCTGCCGCGCAGAAACAGTTCCGTGCCGGTCGGGCCGGGGGCGATCGCGTTCACGGTGATGTCGCGGCCGGCCAGTTCCTTGGCGAGTTGGCGGGTCAGCACCTCGACGGCCGCCTTGCTCGCGTTGTACAGGGCCTGGCCGGGCACCCCGAGGGCGACGGCCGAGCTGGAGAAGGCGAGGACGCGCCCGCCGGGCCGTACGTGCCGGGCCGCGGCCCGCAGCAGATGGCAGGCGCCGAAGAGATTGACGTCCACCACACGGCGTACGTCCTCGTCGTCCGTCTCCGCCAGCGGACCGCGCCGGCGGGCATGGGCGCCCGCGCAACCTACGACGACGTCCACGCCGCCATAGCTCTCCTCGGCCGCCGTGAACAGCGCGGCCACGGCTTCCGGCCGGCTGATGTCGCCGCGCACCGCGACGGCACGGGCGGCCGTGGTCTTCTCGACGCCGCGTACGAGTTCGTCGGCGGCCACGTCGTCGCGGGCGTATCCGACGACGAGGTCGGCTCCACCGTCGGCCAGGCGGCGCGAGACGGCCGCGCCGATGCCGCGGGTGCCGCCGGCCACGATCGCGACCTTGCGCTGGGCAGGGGTCGTCATCGCTCCTCCCCCCGGATCTCGCCGAGCGCGGCGCGGCCCCGCTCGGACCACGGCGACGTCTGCGCGCCCTCGAACCTCTGCTCGTACGCCTGAAGGAACTTGACCCGGTCGGGCACGGGGTCGTCGACGCGGTTCAGGAAGGGCAGGTCGGAGTCGACCATGTGGCGGATGGCGAGCAGCGGGACCGGGCTGCGCAGCGGCCGGAAGCCGGGGTTGTGCAGGCCGCCCTGGGCGCTGCGCGGATGGAACTTGCCGATCATGAGTCCGGAGGCGACGAAGTCGCCCTTGAGCCTGCGGTGGGTCTCGTCGACGACGACGGCCGCGTCCTCGTCGGCGACGTCGGGCAGGATCACCAGGGTCGCCTTGTCCAGGGCGGCGGCCCCCGTGGTCGGTTCCGTCTCCAGGAAGACCTCCCGGTACGCGGCGATGGTCTCGTCGATGTCGTCCTGTGCTCGGCCTCGGGTGCGGACCACGGTGAAGGCGATCCGGTTCATCGCCAGGGCGCGCGGCATGTACGGACAGACGGAGCCGCCGCGGCCGAGGTCGGGGTGCGGCCGGCAGAGGAATTCCTCGCACCAGGCGGCGACGCGCCGGATGACGGGCAGGTCGCGGGTCAGCCGGGCGAGGTCGTCCGAGCGGTAGAGCGGATGCGGTGCTGCGGTCGTGTTCATAGGAGCCCCGTTTGGTCGGTCACCAGGTGATGGGCAGTCGAGCCAGGGCGTGGGTCATCATGCCGGGCTTCCATGGCACCTCGTCCGCGGGCACGGCCAGGTCGAGGCCGGGCAGTTCGCGCACGAGGGCGCCGAAGGCTTCTTGCAGTTGTACGCGCGCCAGTTGGGCGCCGAGGCAGTAGTGCGGTCCTTTGCCGAAGCCGAGGTGTCCTCCGGGCATCGTCCGGTGGATGTCGAACCGGTCCGCGTCCGCGAACCGCGCGTCGTCGCGGTGGGCGGAGGAGATCAGCGGCATCACGCCCTCCCCCTTGCGTACGGGGCCGGAGGGCAGGTCGACGTCTTCGGTGGCCACCCGCAGGAAGCCCACGTCGGCGGGGAAGTCGTGGCGCAGGATCTCCTCGACGGCCGCCGGGACCAGCGCGGGTTCGGCCACCAACTGCTCGTACTGCTCGCGGTGGCGCAGCAGGGTGAACACCCCGCGCCCGATGGTGGTCATGGTGGTCTCGTGCCCGGCGAGCAGCAGCGAGCGGCTGGTGTCGATCAGCTCGGCCTCGGTGAGGCGGTCGTCGCCGTCGCGTGCGGTGATCATGGTGTCGAGGAGGTCGGTGCCGGGCTCGCGACGGTGGCGTGCGACGAGCTCCCGCAGGTAGGCGTAGAACTCCTCGCGCCCTTGGGCGCGTTCGGCCGCGCGCTCGGGACCGATGGTCATGGCCGCCTCGGCCCAGTGCCGGAATTTATCGAGGTCGGCGTCGGCGACCCCGAGGATCTCCGCGATCACTCGGATCGGGAGCGGTCGCGCGAGGACCGCCATCAGGTCGCCGTGCGGCCCGGCGGCCGTCATGTCGTCGACGAGCTCCCACACGATCTCGCGGACGCGCGGCCGCCATCGCTCGCTGCCGCGGACGGAGAACGCCTGGAAGAGGATCCGGCGCAGCCGGGTGTGGCGGGGCGGGTCGAGGTTGATGAGGGTGTCGCGGTCCTCGGACATGTCCGCGTCGGGCTGGAGCCGCGGCGAGCCGGGACGGTTCAGATCGCGGCTGAAGCGGGGGTCGGTGAGTACGGCCTCGACATCGCCGAAGCACACCGCGACGCGCACGGCATCGCCGCTGGGCAGCACGGCCTCGCCCAGCGGGTCTTGGGTGCGCCGCCACGCGCAGCTGCGGGGCACTTCCCCGAGGGGCTCGTCGGGAAAGGGAAAGGCTTCAGGTGCCATGGCGCTCAGTCCTCGAAGGTCAGGAGCGGTACGTCCCACAGCTCGGTGTGGACCGGGCGGCGCATCTCGGGGGCGAGGACCTCGACGACGAGCATCTCGGTGAGGTATTGAACCATGGCCGATATCAGGTGACTTGAGTAGGCGAGGGCCGCCTGTTGCTTCAGACCGACGGTGACGTGGACGTGCGGCACGATCTCGTCCCGGTCCGGGTCGTAGGAGAAGGTGCCGCAGCCCATCGCTTCGACCTTCTCCAGGTGTACGGGCAGCCGTACGGGCGCCTCGGGGTCCGCCACGCGCTGGCAGGTGCCCGCGATCTCGGTCTCGGCGAAGGCGGCGAGGAACATCGGCACGTAGCCCTGGCGGATGCCGTTGTCCTTGCAGAAGCCGGCCAGGGTCGGCAGGAACGCCTCGCCGTGGTCGAAGTTGACCCCGAAGGTCCTTCCGGTTTTCAGCTCATGGGTACGCATGGTCAGTGCACTCCCGTTGAGGGTTTTGAAGGTTTGGAGACTTCCGTGGCAGCGAATGGTGCTACAGGTCGACGCGCAGCGCCTGGGACTGGAGCCAGGCGTTGAGGTCCAGGACCATCTCCAGGCTGATGCGGGTCAAGGTGGACGATGTCGCCTCGGGCGGGGTGGCGAGCAGCGCCTTGACGGCCCGCTGGTCGAGCAGCGGCAGTACCGGAGCGGTGCCCTCGGCGATCAGCTCGGCGAGGTTGGTCCGTAGGTCGAGGCCGTAGGCGGGGTCCTGGGTGGCCGGGTAGGGGCTCTTGCGGCGCTCAAGGACCGAGACCGGCAGCAGATCGCTGACGGCCGCGCGCAGCAGGCTCTTCTCCCGCCCGTCGAACGTCTTCATCGACCAGGGCGCGTTGAAGACGTACTCCACCAGGCGGTGGTCGCAGAACGGCACCCGCACCTCCAGGCCGTGCGCCATGCTCAGGCGGTCCTTGCGGTCGAGCAGCATGGTCACGAACCGGGTCAGATGCAGATAGGAGACCTCCCGCATGCGCCGCTCGCGCGCGTCCGCCCCGGATATGTGCGGCACCTCGGCCAGCGCCTCCTGGTAGCGGTCGCGTTCGTAGGAGACGACGTCGAGCTGCTTGCGCAGCGCCGGGTCGAAGAGGTCGTCGGGGCGCTGCCGCCGCATCACGAAGACGAGCCAGGGGAAGGTGGGGGCGGCCACGGCCTCGGGCAGGTGGAACCAGGCGTAGCCGCCGAACACCTCGTCGGCCGACTCCCCCGACAGGGCCACGGTCGAGTGCTCCCGGATGGCCCGGAACAACAGGTGGAGCGAGGTGTTCATGTCCCCGCTGAACTGCGGGTACTCCCACGCCCGCACCAGCTCGGCGCGGAGCCGCGGCTCCGCGAGCCCGGCCGTCTCCAGGACGATGTCGGTGTGAGCGGGCCGCAGGTGCCGTACGACGTCGCGGACGTACGGCCCGTCGGGCGAGCCGCGCATCCCGTCATCCTCGAAGTGGTCGGCGAGGCCGGCGAAGTCCACGGCGAACGAGCGCAGGTCTCCGTGGCCGACCGCCAGGGCGGTGATCGCGCTGGAGTCGAGGCCGCCGGAGAGCAGGCTGCACAGCGGTACGTCCGCCACCAACTGCCGCTCGACGATGTCCGCCAGCAGCTCGCGCACGGTCCCGATGGTGGTGTCGAGATCGTCGGTGTGCTCGCGGGCCTCCAACCGCCAGTAGCGCCGCTTGCTCAGTCCGTCGCGCCCGATGCGCACCAGCTGGCCCGGCCGCACCTCGTGCAGGCCCTGGTAGAGGGAGCTCTCGGGGGTCTGGACGATGGTGAGGATCTCGCGCAGGCCGTCGGCGCCGACCGTCCGCGGGGCCCTCGGGTGCGCCAGGATCGCCTTCGGCTCGGAGCCGAACAGCAGCCCTCCGCCGGGCAGCAGGCAGTAGAAGAGCGGCTTGACGCCCATCCGGTCGCGTACGAGCAGGAGCTCTTCGGTACGGGCGTCCCAGACCGCGAAGGCGTACATGCCGTTGAGCCGGTCGGCTACGCCTTCGCCCCACTCCAGGTAGCCGCGCAGGACCACTTCGGTGTCGCTGCGGGTGCGGAAGCGGTGCCCCTTGGCTTCCAACTGCGCGCGCAGCTCGCGGAAGTTGTAGACCTCTCCGCTGTAGGTGAGTACGGCCCCGGCTCCGGCCTCGCCCTCGGACCCGGCTTCGGCGGTCATGGGCTGACGGCCGCCCTCGATGTCGATCACGGCGAGGCGCCGGTGGCCCAGGGCCGCGTGGGGCGCCAGCCAGATCCCCGCGTCGTCGGGGCCGCGCGGGGCGAGCGTCTCTGTCATGGCGGACACGACGGCCCGCTCCGTACACAGATCTCGTTCGAAATCGATCCAGCCGGCAATGCCGCACATACGGCGTCCATTCGTCTGCTTGAGCTACAACGCATCGCCACCGGGGCGGAGAATGCGCGTGTGATTCATTTATCCGCAGGTGCACATGACCGCTGTCGAGCGGAACGCAGAATTCCGATGGCCAACCCCTTGCACACCTTGGAAGGTGTGCAAGGCATGTGCCACACCATACCCCGCCGAATCGCCTTTGAGCCCGAAAGTGAAGGTAGTCACAGATCCCTTCCCGACGTAATTCCGACCCGCCGCGACGTATGACTTGGGGACCGCAGAACGGGCGCTCATCAGCGTGGTTCGGGCACTGCCGTGCCGCCGTCCGGCAGATACTACGCCCGACTCCCACAAGAGTCGGGCATCCATGGAACCCAATCGGGCAAAGATCTCCGCAGGGAGTACGTCACCGGTGATACGGGATTGATTCAGGGATACTGTCACCGAGTCACTGCCGATCGCGACGTGGTTGCCGAATTTTGTCACGACACGCAATCGCGTAAACCGCACCTCTATATCAAGAACTCACCCCTCCTTTCCCTGAGGTGCGGCCGGTAATTCTGGTGACTCAGTAAGACGTGGCATGGCTTGTGCTCTCCGATCCCCCTGGAGCGGAGGACCGCTGCCGCGGTTCTTCAGCCGCCCCGCGGGGACCTTGTGAGCGAGACCGCGCCGCTTACTCGCCGGCCGCCGCTTGAGCCCTCCGGTCTGCCTCGCCGGAGTCCTGGCCACCTGGCACGCACTCCACCGGGAGACCGGCACCCCCTGGCGCCTGGCCGCACCCGCCGACGCCACCGGCCTCATCAACCACATCTACTGCACCGCACCACCGACCGGCACCAACCCCATCGACCGTCTGCTCACCACCACCTACACCGACTGGCACACCAGCCTCGCCCAGCAGGAAGCCGCAGCCGCCGAACGCGCCGTCATCCCCTACCCGTCCAGGGAACCCTGCGACATCGACGACCTCGCCTCCGGCCCCGCCTACGGCGACGCCGACGACACCCAACACCCCCTGCACCTGATCGCGCGCTGCTCACCCCTGCCCCGCACGCCCGGGGACGAGCAACTCGTTCACACGAGGGCGCCCAGCACCCACCACCCCACCCGCACGGCGCACTGCGTTCTCCGCCGATGGTGAAGCCCTCGAACCGGGCACCCCACCTTCAGCGCTACCAGGGCCGCTGAACCTCGCAGAACCTCCACTGAGGTCCGTGCAGTGGCGTCCGGTCCATGTCCAGGCGCCGCGGGCGTGGGCCGACGCGAGCCGTGCCCAAGCGACCTGCCGGACGAAGCCCAGGAGCCAACCCGGCCCGGCTCTCACCGTGTGAAAGGCGAGGCATCCCTCGACCAGCGGGCACGAGAGCCAGTACGCAATGCGCGAGATGCGAGATGCGAGATCGTCAACGTGCTGCTGCACCAGGGCCGGACCGGCCGCCAGTGGCGCTACCTGCCCCACGCAGCCGTTCTACTCCGAGTCGCCGACGGTCCGCGAGGCCGAGGTGTTCACCGTCGGTGGCACCGCGTCCGTGGAACACGCGGAGACCGTCACCGATGCCGCCCAGCCCGCATCACTGTCGCGGTCGGACCCGGCCGCACCCGGGCAGCCAACGCCTTCGCCCCCGCCGCGGCCGGGCTCTGCCGATGCCGCCCCCATCACCGCCGTCCAGCCCGCGAGGCCCCTGGCGGCGCGGCCCGTCGTACGACCCTCCGAGGTGCGCGAGGCGGACGGTCCGCCCTGCCCGGTATGCGCCACGCCGAACCAGCCCGGCCGCATGTTCTGCCGACGCTGCGCCGCAGCGCTCGATGTGCCGGATCCGGTGGCACCGCTGCCGTGGTGGCGCACCCGCTGGCCGTTCCATCGCCGGGTGGAGGTCACCGCGAGCACCGAGGTGCCCGGTCACCCGGCGGGAAACGCCATAGACGGCTTCAACAACAGGTACGGGGGCGCCCCGGCGGTCGGTGACTCGTTGACATTCACCTTCCGGACGCCGGTACGTCTGGTGGATCTCGACATCACCAGTGGAGCATCGACGGATCCCCAGGTGTACCGCAGCGAGGCGCGGCCCATCACTCTCGACCTCGTCACGATCACGTCAAAGGGGCAGAAGGCCCACAAGGCGATCGCCCTCGACGACAAGCCCGATCCGCAGACCATTCAGATGGGCATCAGCGACGTCGCCACGGTCCAGCTCATCATCCGGTCGACGGCGGGGATGAGTCCGGGGCGCCATATCGCCCTGGCCGAAATCGAGTTCTTCAAGCGGAGCTGACCGGGCATCCTACCCCTGGACTGTCCGGTCCTACCTGTGCCATGTGGGACTGGAGGAAGGCCTCCCCCACCCGCGGGGGCGACCGGCCAAGATCCGGACCAGGGGCGGACCGCCCCGCCTTCTCATCGGGCGATTCCCCCCGTCACCGCAGGTCAGAAGCAGAGGCGGTCGTGAACCGCCAGATGGCCGGTTACCGAAACCGGTGACTCTTCGGACTATTGGCAGTCCATCGCCTCTCCCCGCTTCCCCGCCGCCGGACGCAACCAAGCCCGAAAGGCACTGCTGACAGGAATGCCCAGCCAGAGCAGCGAAACGGATCACGCCACGTTCAGCCCCGAGCACATCCGCGCCACCTGGAGCGGAACCGCGAGCATCGAGGGACGCCGCCCAGGCGTTCGGCTTGTCGAGATCGAAGAGCTGGGACGCCCCATCGGAGCAAGCCGGCAGGGCGTCGTCGTAGGCGTAGAGCCAGCCCTTACCCGCCGTACGGTGGCCACTCAGCGTGCCCTGAGCAGCGCCTCCGATGGGCTCACCTCCGTACCATCACAGCCCGCTGCACCGACACTTCCTGGGGAGAATCTGGGGAGTATGGACGGCGCTGGGGAGTGTGCGGGGAGAATCGACTACGTGACGCAGTACCGTGCCGAAAGACGCCGAAAGAATCGTTTCCGCAGTTCAGAGACAGATTCAGCCCCATCGGCGCTGGTCAGCGCCGGCACTTGGACGACTTCATGACATATGCACCCAGGTCGTCGGCCTCGACGAGCCCCGGCAGCGACCCGCCCTCACGCAGGGGCGTGATGTAGCGGGTGGCGGTGACTTTCTCTAGCACTTTCCAGGCTCCATGGCTGTCTAGCCTAATAATCGACGGTCGACTTCGGGAGCGTACCGACTCACCCGCCTCCAGCGGGATCAAGGCACAGGTGTGCCGCAGCACGTGGAACCCGTCTTTCGGCGCCGCGGCCCACCGCCGCGGCTTCGCCCCTTGGTCAACCGGCGCAAAGTCCCGACAAGTACAGCGTCACCGTTCTCCCGTGTCATGCGCCGGGTGCATGTGGGCGATCCGCGACGTGCGTTGGCGACGACCCGGTCGGCGGTGGATGCTGGCCTGCGTGACGCGGCACGAGACCGTCACCGGGCGTGGCCTGCGCAGCCTGGCCGGCGCTGCGGCTGCGGCGGCCACCGGACGGCGTCGGCTCGTGTCGAACCGCGGCTGACGCTTCCGGCGTTGCTGCGGCAATCCTCCGGGGTGCGTTTCGCCGGGCCTGGCGCTGCCCCCTGCTTTCCGGGGCCGCGCGCCGGCCTACGGGCCGCGGTCCCGGCCCGTGGCCTGGCACCCCTCTCGAAAGTAACGAAAGGCACGTTGTTGACCATCGACCTACAGCCCGCCGCCGCGCCCCCGGCCGAGGCGGACTTTCCCGACCGGCGGCAGGTGATGCGGCGGTTCGGCGACCTCGCGCCGGACGGCGCGACGAGCATGGTGGCGCTGTCGCGCATGTTCGAGCATCCCCTGGCCGGTCTGCGCTTCGCGCGCTTCGACAAGCTCGTGGCCGAAGGCGGATTCGGGCCGTTCCGTTTCCTCTTCGTCGGTCAGCGTGTCGAACGGCGGACGGCATTCGGCGAGAATGGCGAGACCGTCCGGATAGGTACCGGCATCCGCGCGATCGGGCGGTCCTCGTACGCCTACGGTCAGGGAATGTTCGCCGACGGGCAGCTCGTCGCCACGGCCGAGGGCACCATGGTGCTCGCGGACGAGTCCAAGACGATCCCCTTGCCGGACGAACTGCTCGCCGATCTCGGGGAACTGCGACTGCCGGAAACAGGCATGGCGACTGCGGCGAGACCCGATCCGCGCCGCCTCGATCGGCAGTACTACCCGGCCGCCGCGACCGTCCACGCGCGCGTGGGGGACGTCGATCACAACCTGCACGTCAACTACATCGCCCAGCTCGGCTGGTACGACGAGGCGATCGCAACTCATGCACACGGCCTGCTGGGAGACGGCTCCGCCAGGAAGCTCCCGCGGTTCCTCCCCTGGCGCTACCAGGTGAACTACCTCGGCGAGGTCCACTACCCCCGCGCCTACGACGTCGGGATCGCCGTCGGCGGACACGACGAGCACTCCGTCCACTACGAACTGGGACTGTTCCACAGCGGACGCTGCCTGGGGACGGCGGACGCCACCGCACCACGCGGTACGCTCCCCGGCGCCGCGCTCACGCACGCGGCTCCGTCCGCTTCGAACGCCTAGTGCAGGGAGCTCACGAATCATGCCGAAAGTCTTGACGGAGTCGTACTGGCCTGCCGACACCGGCGCGCCGGTCGTGGAGCTGACTGCCGGAGACCTGTTGCGGGAGGCCGCGCGGGAGGCCGGGTCCCAGACCGCCCTGGTCGAGGTCGCACCGCCGGACAGCCTGTCGCCGTCCGGCGCCGAACGCACCGACCGCCGGTGGACCTACCGGCAACTGCTGGCGGAGGCCGAGCAGTGCGCGCACTGGTTGCTGGAGCGGTTCTCCCCGGGCGAGCGGATCACCATATGGGCTCCCAACATCCCCGAATGGATCATTCTCCAGTACGGTGCGGCCTTGGCCGGTCTGGTGGTGGTGACCGCCAACCCGGCGCTGCGCGCCGCGGAACTGCGCTATGTGCTTGAGCAATCCCGCTCGGCCGGGCTCTTCCACACCGCGGCGTTCCGCGGCAGTGACATGACCGCGATCGCCCGGGACGCCGTGCACGGGCTCCCGGAACTCAGAACGACCGTCTGTTTCGCGGATTGGCGGACGACCGTGCGCGCCCATCAGGGCAGCGGACCGCTGCCGGAGGTACGCCCTGGTGAGGCCGCCCAGATCCAGTACACCTCCGGCACCACCGGGTTCCCCAAGGGAGCGTTGCTGCACCATCGCGGGCTGGTGGCCAACGCTAAGTTCATGATCGACCGGGCGCGACTGCCCGAGCGGGGCACTCTGGCGTCCGCCGCGCCGCTGTTCCACACGGCCGGCTGCGCCATGGGGGTGCTCGGCAGCGCCCACCGACGGGCTTCCTACGTCCTGTGTCAGCTGTTCGACCCCGCGCTCGTGCTCACCGCGGCCCAGGACCACCGGGCGGACATGCTCGGCGGGGTCCCGACGATGCTCATCGCGCTGCTGAACCATCCCGGATTCGAGCAGTTCGACCTGGCGCACCTGTCGCGGGTGCTCTCCGGCGGCAGCCCCGTCCCGCCAGGGCTGGTCCGTCGCGTCGAGGACGGCTTCGGAGCCCGGTTCACCTCTGTCTACGGCCAGACCGAACTCTCCCCCGTGCTCACCCAGACCAGCCCCGACGATTCGCCCGAGGACAAAGCCGCCACCGCCGGCCGTCCGCTGCCGCGGGTCGAGGTCGCCATCCGCGATCCGAGGACCGGGTGCATCATGCCGGTCGGGCGGCCCGGGGAGATATGCGCCCGTGGTTACCAAGCCATGCTCGGCTATTTCGAACTGCCCGAGCGCACCGCCGAGACCATCGACCAGGCGGGCTGGGTGCACACCGGCGACCTGGGCAGCCTCGACGAACGCGGATACCTCACGGTCACCGGACGGCTCAAGGACATGATCATCCGGGGCGGGGAGAACATCTACGCCACCGACATCGAGCAGGTCCTGTTCACCCACCCGAAGGTGCGCGACGTCGCCGTCATCGGCCTGCCGGACCCCGCCTGGGGCGAAATCGTCGCCGCCGTGCTCGTACCCGCCGAGCCCGGCCAACCGCCCACGGCGACGGAGCTGCACGACTTCTGCCGCGCACGGCTGGCTCCCCACAAGACACCGGTGCGCTGGCTCCGGACCACCGAACTGCCCCTCACCGACTCCGGGAAAGTCCGAAAACACCTGCTCCGCGAGGAAGCCGGCCACGCCGGGCTCCAGGAACTATGACGACGGCGCCATGTCCCGGATACAGCGCTTTTCCGGGCTGCCGCAGTTTCCGCGACGTCGAGGCCGCCGCACGGCCTTTTTCGAACCATCCAACGTCTCTGGAGGACAAGTGCTCGACATTCAAGAGATTTCCGACCGGATGGAGATCCAGGAGATGCTGGTGGCTTATGCGACCGCGATCGACCGCAAGGACTTCGACGCGCTGGACCGGATATTCACCGAGGACGCCCATATAGACTACACGGCATTCGGTGCTATCGCGGGCAGCCGCGCCGAGATGAAGGAGTTCCTCGCGTCGAGCATGGCGCAGCTCGCCGCGTGTCAGCACCTGATCGCCAACCCGGAGATCCACTTCGACGGCGACCGCGCGACGGGACGGGTGATGTGCCTGAACGCGCTCGGCTTCCCGACCGAGGACGGCGATCCACAGATCGCGTTGCTGGGCATGTGGTATATCGACGAATACACCCGCACACCGGCGGGCTGGCGGATTTCCCGGCGAAGCCAGGAACGGAACTGGACAAAGGGGTTCGGCGACGTTCCCGGAAACACACACTGACCCCTGTTCCCGGGCGGTGGGCGCCCACGACGGACTTGGGTTCCTCTTCGCCCGAGGGCGAGACCGGTCCGGTCGCCTCCGCCGCGGCGATCGGCGACGCCGTGTCCAACGCGGCCGGGATCCGCGTCCACGACCCGCCGAGCACGATCGACAAACCGCTGTGAGGCCGGTACGCGCGGCCGTCAGCCGGTCAGGTCCTGGGCCGCCGCGCGGATCGTGTCGCGCAGCCAGGAGTGCATCGGGTCGGAATCCAGCCGCGCGTGCCAGATCATCCCGTACGGGAACGCGTCGAACTCTTCCGGCGCCTCGACCAACCGCACCCGCGGATCGGTGGCCGCCCGCGGTTCCGCGAGCCGTCGCGGGATCGTCGCCACGAGAGCCGTACCGGGCAGGACGTCGAACGCCGAGCTGAAGTGCGGCACCCGCACCGCGGCCCTCCTGCTGTGGCCGAGCGTCTGGAGCCACCGTTCGATCATGGGTTGTTCCTGGTGCAGCAGCGTGACCACCGCGTGGCGGGCGACGACGTAGTCGGCCAGTGAGAAGCGATCCCGCACCTGGTGGTCGCGGTCCACGACGCAGACGATGTCGTCGGTGAACAATCGCTCCCACCGCAGCCGTGTGGCGGGGCGGAGCACGGACAGTGCGATGTCGGCCCGGCCTCGTTCGAGGTCCGCGTACGAGTCCTCGTCCCGCGGTTCGATACGGACTTCCAGTTCGGGCGCGGCCAGGAGCAGCCGGGGCAGCAGGTGCGGCCCCAGCGTCGAGGTGGTGTAGTCGGTGCCGATGACGCGCACGATCCCGGTCGCCGTGGAGGGGTCGAAGCCCCGGCCGGCCACGAGACTCTCCAGCCGCGGCAGGAGCAGGGCGAGTTCGCGCTGCATTTCCCGCGCCCGAGGGGTCAACTCGTAGTCGCCGCCGGACCGGACCAGAAGCTCGTCTCCGAACAGCGCGCGCAGCCGCTGCAATGTGCGGCTCATGGACGACTGGCTCAGGTGGAAAAGCCCGGCGGCCCGGGTCACATTTCGCTCCTCAAGGAGGATGGAGAGAGCACGCAGTTCGTGCAACAGCCCAAGATCACTGTGCGGCATGCGCACAGTATGCATCCGCGTCGGCCGTGTATCGAAAACGCGGACCATTCGTAGGTTGCGCATAGGGTGATGACCATGTCTGGTGAAAGTGATCTGCAAAAACTGCTGGCCGGCATGCGGCCTGAGCTGAACGCGGGCTGTTATGTGTTCGCCGCTGTCGACGATGGTGTCGTACCGCCGGGCGTGACCCCGGTCGTCACCGTCGCCGAACGGGAAGGGCTGACTCTGGTCCTGTCCCAGCAAGAGGCGGATGCGGCGGGGGTGGCGTATGAGTACGTGGCGGGCTGGATCACGCTGCGGGTCCATTCGGCGCTTGAGGCGGTTGGTCTGACCGCCGCCGTGGCGCGGGAACTCGCCGATTCGGGTCTGAGCTGCAACGTGGTCGCCGGTTTCCACCACGACCACCTGTTCGTGCCCTACGAGCAGGCCGCTCAGGCGGTCGCGGTACTGGAGGACCTCGCGCGCCGGTCCGTCTGAGACGGTAGGAACGATGCTGGGTACAGCCGCTCGTCGAGGGTCCAGTCGGCCCGGCCCTGCTCCGCCGGGACGCGGGGCTCCGTGTCGGCGCCGCCCTCACCATACGCGCGGCTGTGCCACCAGCTCTTGGCCATCAGCACAATCCGCCAGGCCGACGGCTGGCCATGTGGACAACTCCAGGGCTCAGGGCGGTTTCTAGAGTGGCATTCCCCCGGCCGACAGGAAACGGCCGCGAGGAATCATCGAGGGCGAGCGCGCACCGTACGCGGCTCGCCCCTGGAGAACGGAGACATGGTGCGACGGAAGACGAGTGCGGTGGTGGCCTTGGCGTTCGCCGCCTCATCACTGACCATTCCTGCCGCCTCCGCACAGACGCCTCGGTGCGACACCCAGCGCATCCAGGCGGCGGTGAAGGACCTGGGGAACGTCGGCGCCTCGGGCATCAGCATGACGGTGAAGAGCCCGCTGTGCGGGGTCCGGAGCGGCGGCACCGGCCTCGCCGACCTCAGGACGGGCCGCAAGGTCGTCGGAGATGAACACAGCCGTATCGCCAGCAACACCAAGACCTGGACGGCCACGGTCGTGCTACAGCTCGTCGGCGAAGGCCGGATCGGGCTCGATGACACCGTCGACCAGTACCTGCCCGGCCTGATCCGCACCGAGCACTACGACGGCCGCAAGATAACGATCCGTCAGCTCCTCCAGCACACCAGCGGCCTGCCCGACTACCTGGACGCGCCGTTCTGGAACGACCTGGATGCCCACCGCTGGGATCACATCGACCCCTTGCAGACGGTCGAGCAGACGCTGACGCTGCCCCCGCCCGACAGGACTCCGTCCGGCTTCGCCTACTCCAACACCAACTACAACCTGGCCGGCCTGATCGTCGCCGAGGTCACCGGCCACGGCATCGGCGCCGAGATCGAGCAGCGGATCATCAAGCCCCTCGGGCTGCGCGACACCTACTGGCCCGGCGACCGGACCACGCTCCCCGAGCCCGCCCTGCGAAGCTACGCGCGCAAGGACGGGAAGCCGGTGGACAAGACCGAATGGAACGTCTCCGCAGCCGACGCGTCGGGCGCGCTGGTCACCACCGGCGCCGACGCGACAGCCTTCTGGACCGCGCTGTGGACCGGGAAGCTGCTGGCCCCCGCCCAACTGGCCGAGATGAAGCACACCGTTCCCGAGGAGGAGGGCGGCCGCTACGGCCTGGGCGTCGAGCGCTACGAGCACACGCCGGGCTTCGTCACCTGGGGACACAGCGGCTCCATGGAGACCAGCCACAATTTCCGGAACGCCGTCACCGACGACGGACAACGCGCCGTCACCCTGCTGATCGGCTCGGACGGATTCGACTCGGCAAAGGTGGACGCCGTCATCGACGACCTCATCCGCACCCTCCGCTGACGGGAAACCTCCCAATCCCGGTGTCGAGCCGCCGCCTTTCACGGTGGCGGGAGAGCGGCGGCGCCACCGGTTCCGGCAGTGCCGCCGAGTCCCGCGAGGACCCTCAATTGCAGCCAGAGGACCAGCCGTTCGTCAGGGTCGTCGAGGTTGATCCCGAGCTGTCGACCGGCCTGCCGCAGGCGGTAGCGGCAGGTGTTGGGGTGGACGGAGAGCTCTTTGGCCGCCCTCGCCACGTCACAGCCCGCGTCCAACCAGGCCACGAGAGTACGGGCGTAGTCGGAGCCGTGATCGAGGTCCGCCGCCAGCACCCGCCGCCAGGCGCCCGCGCTCAGCGCCCGCTGCTCCCGCATCGCTTCGGAGAGGAGCAGAAGCGTCACCTGGGGACGCACCTCGTCGATCACGGCCACCGGCGAGGCGTCGTGCGACAGCCGCAGGACCAAATCCGCGTCCGCCCGCGAATCGGCGACTTCGCCGAGGTGGGACACCGCCTCTCCGAGCGCCGCTCGCACGGGCACCCGCAGCGACCGGTTGGCCCGGCGCACGATGTCCTCCGCCATCTGCCGGTGCCGCCGGTCGACCGCGCTCCGCTCCTGCGGCGCGCGGTCCCCGCCGTGCTCCCCGGGCGCGGGCAGCAGCCCGTACACCACTCCGTCCAGGAGTGCGCACGCCTGTCGCCCGTAGCGCGCCTCGCACTGGAGGCGCACGACATCCAGCAGCCTGAGTGAGGTCCGCTCGGCGTCCGGCACGCTCGCCGCGGAGTCGATCGCGAACGCGGCCACGCGGACCGCGTCCCACCCCAGGCGTCGTGCCGCCGCCCGGGGGTCCGCCGTACCGTTCAACAATCGGCGCACCAGGTCGGTGTTCTGATGGTGGGCGAGTTCCTGGGCGGCGCGGGCCCGCAGCAGGAGAAGCGCCGCCGTCGACGCGCCCTGGGCCAGGGTCTCCTCGGCGTCCCCGGCGAGCGTGCCGCCGTCGACCGCCCAGACCGAGCCGAGGGGCTCGCCGCCGGCCCGCACCGCGACGGCGAGCCGCGGCAGTCCGTGCGGTGTGACCGGCGGCAGCCGCACCGGCCCGTCCGAGGCGAACACCAGCCGGACCTGTTCCGAGTTCTCCACGTCGTCCGGGACCTGGAGCCCGAGAATGCCCTGTCGGCGTTCCTCATCGACCGGCTGACCGGGCACCGTGGAGTAGGCCAGGACCCGCTGGCGCGGGTCCTCCACGGACACCGCCCCGCCGACCGCTGCCGCTATCGCGTCGGCCAGCGCGAACAGATCCCCCAGCCCACCGCCGTGCGCGGACCGTGCGCCGATCGCCGAGGCCAGCAGCAGGTGCACATGGTGCCAGGCCGTCTCCTCGTCGACCGCCAGCAGCGCCACACCACGCGCCTCGGCCTCGCCGACCGGCCCGTCCGCGCCTCGTACCACGACTCCGGTCATCCCCGCCCGCGCGGCGGCCCGCACCAGCGGCCCGGCCGCCGCCGCCCGCACGCCGACCGCGAGCAGCAGGGCCCCGGGCGTATGCGGCAGCGGAGCGTGCGGGTCGTACAGCAGCGCCTCGGTGACCGGGGCCGAGGGGTCGGCCGGCGCGGCCTGCAACCGCAGGGTCGGGCTGCCGACGACGTCCATCAGCCCGCTGAAAGTGCAGCCGTTCATGGGCGCTCCTCCTCGCATCGGCTCGGGAGACGGCCGGACTGCCGCCCCGGCCGCGGCGAGCGCCGCTCCCGTTCCCGAATTCAGATGTCGAGGGAATCACGCCGGTACATGCCACGGCCGTGAGGGATCGTTCGCGTCATCGGCGCACGCGAGCGAGCGGTAGCCTGCGGCCTCCGTCGCCTGTCGAAGACGATCCCCCATGCGCTGTCGCGGACCGCGCGCATCACGTGCTCGTCGACGACGGCCGTGCGTCCGCCGCTCCTGTCCTGGACGCGGGCTCCAGCACGAAGACGGGGATCACGCGGTCGGTCTTCTTCTGGTATTCGACGTACGGCGGGAACGCGGCGACCGCGCGCTCCCACCACTCCGCCTTCTCCTCCCCGGTGATCTCGCGGGCCGTCATGGTCTGGCGTACGGCACCGTCCTGGAGTTCCACATTCGGGTCGGACTTGACGTTGAAGTACCAGACCGGGTGACGCGGGAAGCCGCCGTTCGAGGCCACGGCCGCGTACCGCCCCTCGTGCTCGACGCGCATCAGCGGAATCTTGCGGATCTTGCCGCTCCTGGCGCCGCGCATCGTGACAATGACGACGGGCAGGCCCGTGTCCCAGAGTGTCGTCCCCCGCGTACCACCCGAGCTCTCATACAACTCGACCTGTTCGCGCACCCACTGCACCGGATGCGGCCCGTACTCGCCTTCAAGCGGCATCGCGTTCGTCCCATCGTCGCGTACGGATGGTGTTGCGCGGTTCCACACAAGCACGCGCGGATTGTGCCTCGCCACAGTGCCGGGCAAGTGTCCGGACAACGCCGCCCACCGCGGCCCCGGCCGATCCGGTGGCCCCAGCCGATCCGGTGGTCCCGGCCGCTGTTCACATCGCGATGAAGTCCGCGATCGCGGCGGCGACGGCGTCGGGCTGCTCGTCGGGGATGAAGTGTCCGGCGTCGGGCACGACGACTCGGGTGGTGTTCTCGGCCCACGGGCTGATGGACGCGGCCATGTCCGGGATGGAGCCGTGGCTGCTGGAGATTCCGAGGATCGGCACCGTCAACCGCCGCCGCTTGAGCGCCTCGCGGTTCTTGCGCGCCGACTCCGCGGCGTCTCGGTAGTAGGCGAGGGAGGCGCGCAGCCCGCCGTCGACGGCGACGGCCGCCGCGTAGTGGTCGATCTCGGCGTCGTCGAACGTGTCGGGAGACAGTGCCTTCGCTTTCAGGAACCAGCCGACGTATTCACGTTCGCGGCCGGCGAGCAGCGTCTCGGGGATGTCGGGCACGATGTGGAACGCGAAGTGCCAGGTTTTCCACGCACGTTCCGGGTCGGTGGGAATCGCCTCCGGGAGAGTGATACCGGGAATTCCGGCGTCGAGCAGAGCGACTCCGTGCAGATGGCTCTCGAATTCGAGGGCGAGGGAGAAAGCGACCCAGGCGCCGATGTCGTGGGCGACCAGGGAGTAGATCGGCACTCCGAGGGCCTTCACGGCGGTGTGGACGTACGCGGCGAGCGTGTGCGTGTCGTAGTCGCGCTCCGGACGTTCGGAGTGGCCCTGCCCCGGCAGGTCGATCGCGATGACGCGGAACCGGTGGGCGAGGCCGGGCATCACCTTTCGCCAGGCCCACCAGGTTTGCGGGAATCCGGCGAGCAGGACGACAGCCGGGCCGCTCGGCCGTCCGCCTTCGACGGCATGAAGGCGGACGCCGTCCGCGTCGACCCAGCGGTGCGTGAATCCGGCCAGATGCTGTAGGGGCAGGTCGGGGATGGGGTTGCTTTCGGAGATATGCGGAGCGCTGGTCGCCGGGCCGGTCACGGGATTCCTCCATCGATGTCAGGTGTCAGGTGTCAGGTGTGCGGTTGGCGCGGTGTGGCCGACGGCGGCGGCCGGGACCACGCGAGTGTGTTCCTCGTGCCGTCGCGCAGTGCACGGCATGCCTGGCCATGACCACGCTCGAAGGCTACACATCTTGAACCGATTGGTTCAAGATAGAATGGTGCACGACACAGTCCGAACCATCGACGCATCGGCAGGGAAGTCCGCGTGGCAGGCAAGAAGCAGTTCGACATGGACAAGGCGCTCGACGCCGCGATGACGCAGTTCTGGCGCGACGGCTACGCCGACACGTCATTGGACGCTCTGTCTCGGGCCACCGGCCTGAACCGCAGCTCCATCTACTCCTCCCTCGGCGACAAGGACACGCTCTTCCTGCGCTGCCTGGATCTCTACGCCGCCCGCTACGGCGAGAGGTACGACGCCGCCCTGTCGTGCGCCGCCTCGGAACCCGTTGCCGCCGTTCGCGCGTTCTTCGACGTCACCCTCAAGCGCATCGCCGATCCCGGACTGCCTGATGGCTGCCTGATCGCCCAGTCGGCCATGGCGATCCCCGTGCTGAGTCCGAGCGTCGCAGCGCACGCGAAGCAGGCGCTCGGCTCCCAGCGCCTACGTCTGCGCACCGCGCTGAAGGCCGGTGGCCTGACCGACCAGGACGCCGAGGCCTTCGCGCTCCACGCGGCGGCGGTGAACCAGTCGCTCGCCGTCATGAGCAGGGCCGGTACGAGCCCGGCGCAGCTCCTGGCCATCGTGGGCGTGACCGTGGACGCACTGTCGCAGGCGCTGCGCGCGTAACGCACCCGCCCCCCTGCTGTCACGGCCCGCCGGAGGACGCGTTGACCGACGGTGCCGTCGGCGCCCGACGCAGGGGTCTTGTAGATACCACGTACCCCTGTCACTCTCCACATGTTGACCGATCTTGTCGGTCGGCTCTTGTCAGTCAGCACGTGCCATCCCGTTTGATACGAGGAGGAAGCATGCTCGACCAGGACCGCTCCAAGGACATCTTCGACTTGGACGTACGCGAGATCGTGGAATCGAATGACGGCGCGCCTATCACCATGACCCAGACCGAGGCCGTGACGTGCCCCCAGACGTGCGCTTGGACGTGCGCCTGACGCGTTGCCGCTCGTCACTGCTCGTTCGCGAATCCGCGAGCCTGTGAATTTGTGAATCTATGAACCCGGGCCCGTCGTCGGGCCTGAGCTGAACAGGAGGCGGCTGCCTGCGAAGGGAGCCGCCTCCTCATTATCAATACCGCGATGCCTCGATGCCTCAATGCCGCGATGTGGCGATGTGGCGGCGCCGACCGAATGCCGAAGAGAGCGACGTGCCTGACTGGATTCCCTTCTCATGCGCTGGTGTTGTCCTGCTCCGTGCTCCCGCCCAATCCGTGCATCACGCCACGGCCACGCACACCGACATCGTGGAGGGCGACGCGGACGAGGTGTCCAAGAGCGTGGAGTATCTGCGCTCTCTCGCCTGCGACGAGCTGTTGCGGGAGGCGGTAGGAGTCTCCAGTCCGTCCTTGGCACGTCGTTGGGACGAGATTCTGCGGGGCGAGAAGGAACGTATCGCCGACGTGCGGCGGGTGGTGCGAGCGCTGACCGCGTATCGGTTGCGGATGGCGACGCGGTGCACGCCGTTCGGGCTGATGGCCGGGGTCGCTGTCGCGCGATTCGCGGCCACCGCGGAGTCCGCTCAGGTACGTCTGGGAACGGCCCACCGCAAGTCGGTTCGGCTGGAGCGTGGCTGGGTCACGGCGCTCGCGGCTCCCTGGACCGACAGAGCGGATGTGTTGAACGAACTTCGGGTCACGGCCAACAACTTGTGCCGTGTGCGCGGCGACCGTCTCACGTTGTCGTACCTGCCTCTGGCGGATCAGAGCGACGAGGCGGCTGCCTTGCGGGACGGTGTGCGTGAAGTCAGCGTGCGTCACACCGCCGCGGTGCAGGCCGCGCTGGAGATGGTGCGCGACAGGCCGTTGCGTTACCCGGAGCTGAGCCGGCAATTGGCCCAGCGGTTCCCCGCGGCCCCGGCGGGCGCGGTCGACCGCATGCTGGCCGACCTGCTCACCAAGGAATTCCTGCTCACCGACCTTCGGCCACCGGCGGAGACACCGGACGCGGCGCGGTACGTACTCGACGTACTGGACGCCCTCACCGCTGTGAACTCTTCCGAGTTCTCGGACCCGGCCGCGCTGGACGATGTCGCCCGTTCCCTCTCCGCCTACGCGGCCGCGCCGCTGGGGCAGGGGCAGGGTGCCTGGCGTGACGTCGGCTCGCGGATGCGTCGGCTGCGGTCCGTACAGCGGGGTGTGCAAGTGGACCTCGTTCTGGACGCGAGCGTGCAATTACCGCCCGCGGTGGCCGCGGAGGCCGAGCGGGCGGCGGGCCTCCTGTGGCGGATCGCCCCCGCCTCCTCCGGTTCCTCGGCACTCGACCAATATCGCGGAGAGTTCGTTGAACGATACGGCCTGGGGCGGGCCGTTCCCGTGACCGAGCTGCTGGATCCCGATGCCGGGCTGGGCGCCCCGGCCGGGTACGTACAGCCGCCCAGTACGCGTACCGCCCCGCCGGTGCCTTCGGCCGTCACCGTGCGGGACCGGCTGATGATGGAACTCGCCCAGGAGGCGCTGCTTTCGGGCGCCGACGAGGTCGTGGTCGATGAGACGCATCCGCTGGTGGTCCGGACCACCGGCCACCCCCAGGGGGAAGGAACGCCATCGGCGCCCGAGCCGCCGTCGGCCGAACTGTCCGCCCAGCTGCTCGCCACCTCGGTGGAGGCGCTGCGCGAGGGAGAGTTCCAGCTCGTCCTGACGGGAGGGTCGGCCGGTTCGGCTGTCTCGACGTTCGGCCGGTTCGCCTATCTCCTCCCTGACGAGTTGCGGGCCTCGCTGGCCCAGCTGGCCCGGACCGGCGGCGCGGGGGATGCGGCGCCGGACGCGCTGCGCGCCCAACTCGTCTTCCAGGCCCGCCACGGCCGCGGTGACAACGTGGCCCAGGTCCCCCGCCTCCTGGAGCACATCGTTCCGGTCGGCGTGTTCGCCGACGCCTCCGAACCCGGCACCCTGTCGCTGGAGAACCTCGCCGTCGCCGCCGGTCCGCACCGGCTGCGGATCGTGGAAACCGGCACCGGCCGGGAAGTGCTGCCGACCGTGCTGCACCGCCTCAACACCCACTCCCTGGCCCCCAATGCCGTACGCCTGCTGGCCGAGATCGGCCGCGGCGATGTCCGCGGCGTCCACTGGGACTGGGGCGAGGCCGGGAACCTGCCGTACGTACCGCGCGTACGCTGCGGGCGCGTCGTCCTCGCTCCGGCGCGCTGGCGTCCCTCCGAGGCCGTCCGGGACCACGACGCACCGTTCGGCGAATGGGCCGACGCGTTGCACGCGTGGCGCAAGCGGTGGCGGGTGCCCGACCGGGTCTGCTCGGTGTTCACGGATCAGCGCCTCGAACTCGACCTGACCCGCCCCCTTCACCTGCGGCTGCTACGGCACGAGCTGAAACGCCGCCCCTCCACCGTCGTACAGGAACTGCTGGACCTCGACGGCGCCGGCGCGGGGTGGCTGACCGGACCGGACGGCCCGCACCGCAACGAGCTGGTGATCCCTCTCGTAGCGCGGCCCGCGCCGGACGCGGCTGCCGAGCGGCACCCGACGCCTGTCCGCCGGGAACCGGCCCGCCCCTCGCCGCGACGGCAGCGCGACTTCGCACACGCCCCGGGCGGCGAATGGCTGTACGCCACCGTGCGCTGCCCCGCCTCCCGGCACGACGAGCTGCTCGCGTACTCCATACATTCCCTGGTCACCGGCCTGCCCGAGGAAGTGGACCGATGGTTCTTCATCCGGTACCGGGATGCGGACGATCACCTTCGGCTACGGTTCCACGGCACGCCCGAGGCGCTGACCTCAACGGTGCTGCCCAGCCTGCACCGCTGGGCCGGCGCTCTCCAGGCGAGCCGCCTGATCCGCGGATACGGCCTGAGCAGCTACGATCCCGAGCTGGAACGCTACGGAGGCCCGGAGGCCATCACGGCGGCCGAACGGTTCTTCCACGCCGACAGCACCGCCGCCATCGCAGCACTCGCGCTACGGGAATCGGGCCGCCTCTCCCTGGACCCCGTACTGATCGCGGCAGTCGGCCAAACCCATCTCGCCCGCGCATTCTGGAGCGCTTACGAGACCGCGTACGACACGTACGACACCGAACCCGGCTCCCGCTCGCGCTCCCCCAACGGCAGCGAACCGGCCTGGATCTCGCGAATCCTCGGCGCCGTTCCCCGCGGTGCGATGCACCGGGCCTTCCAGGAACGCAGGCGCGAAGCCCTCGCTCTCATCGACGCCGACGGAAGCGGGGAGGGACTGCGCGCCCGGCCCGGAGGCGAGAAACTGCTGGCCGCCTGGCAGGCCCGGTCATCAGCCCTGACCGACTACGCGCACACCCTGCGCGAGCTCGGCGACCACAGCTGGACGCCGGTCACGTCCATATTCCTGTCCCTGCTCCACATGCACCACAACCGGCTCATCGGCATCAATCCCGAGGCGGAGCAGGCCGCGACGGCGATCATGCGCGGAGCCCTGCAAGCCCACCACGACCGCATCAGGAGCACCAGATGACCGCAGCCGGCACAGTGGGCGCCGATCGCTCCGGGAGCAGGACGGCCGGGAAGCCGCGCGACATCATGGACGACCTGGTCGAGCGGCTGGCCGATCCGCAGTACGTGGCGACCGCCGCGACCGCGCCCGACAACGTCGACCAGCACCCCGGCATGCCGGAGGCCCGGCACCCGTGGCGTCCGCTGGGGCTGGGCGAGGGCCACGCCGGTGTCGCCCTCCTGTACGCCGAGCTCTCCCACCACGACAGCCGCTTCCGGCGTGCCGCGCACGCGCACTTGGCAGCCGCCACCCGAGGACTGGCCCGACCGGCAGGAGCGGGACTGTACAACGGCGCCGCCTCCCTCGCCTTCGCCGCCCTCACGGCCCGGCACGGCGACGACTACGCCGACCTGCTCACCACCCTCGATTCCAAGGTGGCCGACCAGCTGCGCGGCCTGCTCTCCGGGGAGGCGGAGCGGCTGGCCGCACGCCGGCCCGGCGTCGACATGCACAGTTACGACGTCGTCTCCGGCGCCACCGGACTGGGGCGCTACCTGCTGCTCCGGGGCGACGTACACCGCCCCCTGCTCCTCGACACCCTGACCTATCTGGTCCGTCTCACCGAACCCGTGACCGCGTACGGACATCAGGTGCCGGGCTGGTGGGTCCCGACGAAGCCTGCGGTCGGACCGGAGTATCCCCGCGGCCACTTCAACCTCGGGTTGGCGCACGGCATCAGCGGCCCCCTGGCCCTGCTCTCCCTCGCCTGGCGGCACGGCGTACGTGTCCGGGGCCAGCGGACGGCCATCATCCGCATCGTAGACCACCTCATCGGCCAACGCACCGCACAGGGTCTGTGGGACGGGACCGTCGACTTCGACACCTTCGTGGGCGGACACGGCCGGGACGCCCACCAGACGCCCAGGGCCGCCTGGTGTTACGGAACTCCCGGTACCGCCCGCGCGATCCAGCTCGCCGGGATGGCCATGGAACGCGCCGACTGGCAGGACCTGGCCGTCGGCGCCATGGCGGCATCCCTCGCACAACCGCTGCGGGACTCCGTCACCGACAGTTCGCTGTGCCACGGCTGGGCCGGCGTGCTCCACATCACCGGCCTGATGGCCCGGGACAGCGGAAGCCACCGGCTGGCCGGACAACTACCCGCGCTGGCCGCGTCCTTGGAGTCCGCCTACCGGCCCGATCTCCCCTTCGGATACGTCTACAACCACGCCGTCCTCGGCACCGGGGTCCGGAACGCCATTCATCGCGCGGGCTTCCTGGAGGGCAGCGCGGGCATCGCCCTCGCCCTTCACGCCTATCTCGACAACCACCCCGCCTCCTCCTGGAACATGGCCCTGCTCGTGGCATGACGCGATTCCTTCAAGCAGTCGGGAAGGGCGGGCGTCCGCGCAAGACGCCGCTGACGCCTCATCGCCCCGCTCGTCTACGACGCCGTGCCGGGTACGGCGTCCCCGACCTCACAGGTCAGTGCACCACTGGTGAATCGCGCGGCGATCGCTCATACGGGTGACGTTCGGACTGTCACGGTGTAACTGCCCGGCAGATGTCGGATATCCCCGGCAGGTGAATGGTCCATCCGTGTGATCCGGAGGTGTCCCACATGACCGAGAACCTGCTCATCGGAACCGAAGACGTATACGAGACCCCGCTGCTGGTCGAGGTCGGCGACTTCGCCGCCCTCACCCAGGGCGGCCTGTGGCGGCTCCCCGAAGGGCCCGAGAGCAAGTTGAACTACTGACCTGCTACGGCCTCGGCACCGACGCGGTCGGCGTCGTCCGTGTCCGCCGGATCCAGGACGCTCTGTTTCCGGCGGAACGGAACGTGTCCCGCGCTCCGAGGAGCGCGGACACGCGGTGGAAATCGTCGAGATCCAGGAGTCGGTGCCGGTCAGCGGCGGCTCGGGGACGTTCGACTCGGGCTCTGCGAAGGGGCGAAAAAGCGGGCCACCAGATGTGGCGGGGCTCCGGCGCCGTCGTCGGTCCATGGGATGGGCAGGATGCGGATGCCTGGTCTGTGGA
>NZ_JBHVHQ010000012.1:0-32284 GCF_042800135.1 Streptomyces sp. NPDC057654
GGACCGGCCGCCAGGCGACCGCGGCCCGCCGCGCGCACCAGTCGGCGCGCAGCCGGTCCCCGACCGCGTACGGAATCAACTGGTCCGCCGTCCCGTGGTAGAGGTAAACGGGCCGGTCGGGGGCGCGGGTGCCCAGGTCGGAGGCGTGCAGGGCGCGTTGCCAGTCCGGTCGGCGCAGCGGGTCGCGCACCGTCACCTCGGACATCTCCTGGAAGAGGCCGGCGACGGTGTCGATGGCCACACAGTTGTGCTTCATGAAGTCCACATAGCGGCGGCCGCGTTCGTTGAGGTAGGCGCCGAGCCGCAGCTCCGGGAAGGCCGCGTTCTGGCCGATCGCGGACATCAGGACGAGGCCCGCGCCCGTACGGCCGTGATTGTGGGCGGCGACCCGGAGCAGATCGGCGGGGACGCCCCCGGCCGCGGTGCCCCTGACGTTCAGTTCGGGCGCGTAGCCGCGGTGCAGTTCGGCCGCCCAGCCGGCGGCCTGGCCGCCCTGCGAGTAGCCCATGATGCCGACGGGCGTGCGCCGGGTCAGGCCCGTGCCGGGGAGCCGCTCGGCGGCGCGCGCCGCGTCGAGCACGGCCCGGCCCTCGGCGGGGCCGACCGTATAGGTGTGGTCGCCGGGCGTTCCGAGGCCCTCGTAGTCGGTGACGACCACGGCCCAGCCGCGCAGTGTGAGCAGCTGGATGAGGTGGGCTTCCGCGGTCGTGCCGCGCGGGAACCCGGCCGAGGGCGCGCAGCCGTCGGCGAGGCCGACCGTTCCGACGGCGTAGGTGACCAGCGGGCGCGGGCCGCTGCGGCCGTCGGCGGGGATGATCACCGTGCCGGAGACGGTGTTGGGCGCGCCCTTGGCGGTGGTGGAGCGGTACTCGATGTGCCAGGCCCTGGTGGCGGTGGGCGCTCCGGGCAGCGGGCGGAAGGCGGTCGGCGCGGCCCCGACGAGATCGCCGGGCCGGCCCGCCGTACCCGTACGGTCGCCGCCGCCCTGGCCGGGGCCGTTCGGCCCGAGCGACAGGGTGAGGGCGGCGACGGCGCTGAGGGCTGCGGTACGCACGTGCATGCGGCTCCCATCTCCCGGTCCCGTCTTCCGACGGTGTCCGGGGTGCCGGGAGCGGACGGACCGGGAAGATCAACTGTGCCGAGGGCGGGGGCCGATGCGGCGGACGGCGCGCCGGGCAACCGTTGCGGGGGGGAGGGGGAGGGGGCGGAGGCATGAAAGGCAGGAGCCCCGCTCTCCGCCGAAGCGGAGGAGCGAGGCTCCTTGGGTGTTGCACGTCGACCGCGATCGGCCGACCCCTACCGGTCCGTGCGGACTTAGGCGGGGGTGACGTTCTCCGCCTGCGGGCCCTTCGGACCCTGCGTGACGTCGAAGTTCACCTGCTGGTTCTCTTCCAGGGAACGGAAGCCAGAGGCGTTGATCGCGGAGTAGTGAACGAAGACATCCGGGCCGCCGCCGTCCTGGGCGATGAAGCCGAAGCCCTTTTCAGCGTTGAACCACTTCACGGTTCCGGTAGCCATAAGCCCTCCTTGGGCCAAAGGGTTGCCCTGCTCCAGAACCTGCGAGAAGTCTGAAAACTACAAAAGCCTGCGGGGTCACATGCTCCGCAGGCTCTGTACTGCAAGGGAAACCAAACTGCAACTTGCGGTGAGCCTAGCACGCTCCGTGGGGGCTGGGAAAGAGTCGAAGATCACCTGTTGGCGGGGTTTTCAGCCGTACTTGGACGGAAAAGATCGCAGGTCGAGCGCGGATCGCCGGACCCCGCTCCGCTCGCGTGTACGAGCCGGGTCTAGCCTCCGGATGTGGACAATTCAGCCTCTGCCGCCGCCGCCCTCCCCGACCACCGTCGGAGCCGGCCGCGGGTCGGCCATATTCAGTTCCTCAACTGCCTCCCCCTTTACTGGGGCCTCGCCCGCACGGGCACGCTGCTCGACCTGGAGCTCACCAAGGACACCCCGGAGAAGCTCAGCGAGCAGCTGGTCAGCGGGGAACTCGACATCGGTCCCATCACCCTCGTCGAGTTCCTGAAGAACGCCGACGACCTCGTCGCGCTGCCCGACATCGCCGTCGGCTGCGACGGCCCGGTGATGTCCTGCGTGATCGCCTCGCAGGTGCCGCTGGACCAGCTGGACCGCGGCCGGGTCGCGCTCGGCTCGACCTCGCGGACGTCCGTACGCCTGGCCCAGCTGCTGCTCGCGGAGCAGTACAAGGTCGAGCCCGACTACTACACCTGCCCGCCGGACCTCGGGCAGATGATGCAGGAGGCGGACGCCGCCGTACTGATCGGGGACGCCGCGCTGCGGGCCAAGATGCATTACGGGCCCAAGCTCGGCCTGGACGTCCACGACCTCGGGCAGATGTGGAAGGACTGGACGGGGCTGCCGTTCGTCTTCGCCGTGTGGGCCGTGCGCCGCGACTATCTGGAGCGCGAGCCGCGGATCGTGCGCAAGGTGCACGAGGCGTTCCTCGCCTCCCGCGACGTGTCCCTGGAGGAGGTCGGGAAGGTCGCCGAGCAGGCGGCGCGCTGGGAGACGTTCGACGCGCCGCTGCTGGAGCGCTACTTCACGACGCTGGACTTCCGCTTCGGGGCGGAGCAGCTGGCGGGCGTCGCCGAGTTCGCGCGGCGTACGGGCCCGACTACCGGGTTCCCGGCCGACGTGAAGGTGAACCTGCTGGAGGCCTGACCCGGGAGGCCCGGCCCCAGGGAAGGCCCGGCACCGGTCAGGAGGCCGGTGTCGGGCCCTCCATATGCTCACTGATCCATTGGAGGCTTCCGTTGGCCATGCCCTGCACATAGGTCTTGCCGTTGTGCTCGCCGCCCTGGATCACCTGAAGGTGTGTTTTGACCGGCCCCTTATTGCCGTACTGCTGGATGAACTTCTTCACCTTCGGCATCACGGTGTGTTCCTTGGTGCCGACCTGGAAGGCCAGATAGACGTCCGGGTGCTTGGCGGCGATCAGCTTCTCGGCCAGCTTCTCCGGGTTGTTGGCCGCCTTCTCGGCCTCGTGGCCCGCCCACAGGGGGGAGTCCGGCACGATGTCCGGGCCGGAGGCGATGACCGCCTTGAACTTGTTCGGGTCCTTCAGCACGGCCTTCAGCCCCGAGAACCCGCCCGAGGACGAGCCCATGAAGGCCCAGCCGTCGCGCGATTTCAGCGTGCGGAAGTTCGCCTTCATCAGATCGGGGACGTCCTCGGTCAGCCAGGTGCCCATTTTGGGCTGGCCGGGTATGTCGCTGCCGTCGTAGTAGTTCTTCGCGTCCGGGTTCAGCACCGGCATGGCGAGCACGAAGGGCAGGCTCTTGCCCTCCAGCGACTCCTTGGCGATGGTCGACTGGAGTTTGAGGTCGGTGCCCATCCAGTAGTTGGTCGGGTATCCGTTGCCGCCGGGCAGCGCGATCATCACGGGGAAGCCGCTCTTCGCGTACTTCGCCTCCTTGTACTGCTTCGGCGCCCAGACCCACACCTTGCCGGTGAAGCCCGACTTCTTGCCGTGCAGCGTCACGACGCCGATGGTGGTGCCGTCGTCGAGGTGGCTCTGCACCCGGAAGTCGGCCTTCGGCCCGGTCGGAAAGGAGACCTTGGAGTCCTTTTTCTGCTTGCCGCTGTCTCCGCCCGCCTGACCGTCCTGGCCCGGCTCCGGCTGCCCGAAGCTGACCGGATCGCCCTGGTCCGAGAAGACTCCGAGGTAGTCCATGACCGGCCACGCGATCCCGCCGAGCACCAGCACGGCCACGATCCCCAGGATCCATGCCTTGGCCCTGGAGGCCCGGCGGTGGCCCTGGGAACGGTAAGTCCCCCTGGATGAATGACTCATTCGCGGCGCTCCGGATGATCCTGCTGCCCCGAGGGACATGACGGGTTGTTCCGGCCTGTTTGATGGGGGAATCCGGGGGGTGGGTTCCCCTTCGCCCGGTGAATTGAGTCATAAGCCGATCAGCTGATTCTCAACGTGAGGCAATGCGGGCCCGCCGACCGAGCCGAGGGGCGCCGAGGGGCGCCGAGGGGCATGGACGGCCGCCCCGACGGGGCCTCGCGGCTGCGGCGCCGTACCCGTCGCCGTGCCCGTACGGCCCGACGAGCGGCCCCCACGGGTTCTGTCGGACCCCTGGCGTAGGCTGGATCAGTCTTGTCAACCCCCTCCGAAGGGACGTCCCGGTGACCGAGAACGCCGACCTCTCGTCCGTCCTCGACCGCGCCGCGACCGGCGGCCGGATCACCCCGGAGGAGGCGCTCGACCTGTACCGGTCGGCGCCGCTGCACGCGCTCGGCGCGGCGGCCGACGCCGCGCGCCGCAAGCGGTACGCGGGCACCGAGCACATCGCCACGTACATCATCGAGCGCAACATCAACTACACGAACTCGTGCGTCACCGCGTGCAAGTTCTGCGCCTTCTACGCGCCGCCGAAGAGCGACAAGGTCTGGACCCGCGACCTCGACGACATCCTGCGCCGCTGCGAGGAGACGGTCCGGCTCGGCGGCACGCAGATCATGTTCCAGGGCGGCCACCACCCGGACTACGGCGTCGAGTACTACGAAGAGCACTTCGCCGCCATCAAGAAGGCGTACCCCGAACTCGTCATCCACTCCCTCGGCGCCTCCGAGATCGAGCACATGGCCCGGATCTCCGGCGTCACCGCCGAGGAGGCCATCAGCCGTATCCACGCCGCCGGCCTCGACTCCTTCGCGGGCGCGGGCGCGGAGCTGCTCCCGGCCCGGCCGCGTACCGCCATCGCGCCGCTCAAGGAGTCCGGCGAGCGCTGGCTGGAGATCATGGAGATCGCGCACGGGCTGGGCGTCGAGTCGACGTCCACGATGCTGATGGGCACCGGCGAGACCAACGCCGAGCGCATCGAGCACCTGCGGATGATTCGCGACGTGCAGGACCGTACGGGCGGCTTCCGCGCCTTCATCCCGTACACCTACCAGCCCGAGAACAACCACCTGAAGGGCCAGACGCAGGCCACCCTCTTCGAGTACCTGCGCATGATCGCCATCGCGCGGCTCTTCCTCGACAACGTCGCCCACATCCAGGGCTCCTGGCTGACCACGGGCAAGGAGGTCGGCCAGCTCTCCCTGCACTACGGCGCGGACGACCTCGGCTCGATCATGCTGGAGGAGAACGTGGTCTCCTCCGCCGGCGCGAAGCACCGCTCGAACCGGATGGAGATCATCGACCTCATCCGCAAGGCCGGCCGCGTACCGGCGCAGCGCGCCACGACGTACGAGCACCTGGTCGTCCACGACGACCCGGCGAACGACCCGGTCGACGACAAGGTCGTCTCGCACCTGTCGTCCACGGCGATCGAGGGCGGCACGGCCCACCCCGAGCTGAAGCTCGTCGAGACCAGCTGACCTGCGGTCGGCTCAAGGGCCGGCGGGGCGTTCCGGGCCGACCGCGCGTGCGGGCCGCCGGGCCGGGCCGCTGCGCGGGGCCGACGCAGGAGTTCGTACACGGGGAGCGCGACGGACGGCCGTGGGCGGACGGGTGGCCCGCGCGTGCTGACGGTGGTCCGTACGCCGCAGGCCGGCAGGCGATTGGCGATGGGCGGGGCCCGGGATGTAGAGGCGGCGGTGGTTGGGTGTTGACGATCCATCGGGTGCGCCTGGTGCGGGTCGGCGAGGGCGGCGGGTCCGGGCCCGGGCCCGGACCCGGGCCGGTCGCCGAGGCGGACGCCGTCCTCGTGTCCGGGGACCGCGTCGCGGACCTCGGTCCGTACGAGCGGCTGCGCGCCGAGCACGGTGAGCGCGCCCGTGTGCGGGAGTGGGACGGCGTGCTGGCCCCCGGCCGGTACGAGCCGGACGCGGCGGCCGTCCTGGAGGCCGCCTACCACCCCGACCCGCGCGAGGCCGGCGAGCTCGGCACGGAGCCGGTCACCGGATCGGCGCTCGCGGCGCTCGCCATGACCGACGTCCGCTGGGGCGGCAGCGCCCGGCGCGGGCTCCAGCGGCTGCTGGCGGCGGGTACGACCGCGCTGACCGGCCCGTTCGAGCGTCCCCCGGTCCGTACGGCCGTCGACCGCTCCGGCCTCCGGGTGCTGCCCGCGGCGCCCGGGCCCGGCAGGCTGTCGGTGGGCGGCCCGGCCGACTTCGCGGTCTTCGCGGAGGACGGGAGCGCGCTGGCCACGGTCCTGGGCGGCCGGCTGGTCCACCGCCGCCGTTGAGCGCAGGTCTGTGAAACGCACCCCCCGTGCGCCCGGCGAGGGCACTGGCGGGGAAGAATGGCGGTGTGACCCGAGCATCCCTGGAGAAGCAGCCGCACGAAGTCGCCGCGATGTTCGACGGCGTGGCGGAGAAGTACGACCTGACCAACGACGTGCTGTCGCTGGGTCAGGCCCGGCTCTGGCGCAAGGCGGTGGCGCAGGCGGTCGGCGCGCGGCCGGGGGAGAAGGTGCTGGACCTGGCGGCGGGCACGGGCACGTCGTCGCTGCCGTTCGCGGCCACCGGCGCGTACGTCGTCCCGTGCGACTTCTCGATCGGCATGCTGCGCGAGGGCAAGAAGCGCCACCCGCACCTGCCGCTCACGGCCGGGGACGCGACGCGGCTGCCCTTCGCGGACGGCGTGTTCGACGCCGTCACGATCTCCTTCGGACTGCGCAACGTGCAGGAGACCGACGCCGCGCTGCGCGAGCTGCTGCGGGTGACGAAGCCCGGCGGCCGGGTCGTGATCTGCGAGTTCAGCCACCCCACGTGGGCGCCGTTCCGGACGGTCTACACGGAGTACCTGATGCGCGCGCTGCCGCCGGTCGCGACGGCGGTCAGCAGCAACCCGGACGCGTACGTCTACCTCGCCGAGTCGATCCGCGACTGGCCCGACCAGCCGGCGCTGGCGGCGCGGATGCAGGGGGCGGGCTGGTCGAAGGTGGCGTGGCGGAATCTGACGGGCGGCATCGTGGCGCTGCACCGGGGGAGGAAGACCGGGGGCTGAGCCGTCGGGACCGGCCCGTACCGCTGTGACCGGGGGACGGCCGTACGAGGCCGACCCTTATCGTGTGCCGGATTGCGCCCCCATAGACTGCTCTTGTCCAGTGCGTGACCCGTCCGTCGTCCGGCACGCATGTTCCGAGTCTTGGGGAGACCCCGCCGTGACAGAGTCCCCTGCCGAGCGCAGCGCAGACGTGATCGTGGTCGGGGCCGGCCCGGCCGGTTCCGCCACCGCCTACCACCTGGCCAAGTCGGGCCTGGACGTACTCCTGCTGGAGAAGACGGCGTTCCCGCGCGAGAAGGTCTGCGGCGACGGTCTCACCCCGCGCGCCACCAAGCAGCTCGTGTCCATGGGGATCGACATCTCCGAGGAGGCCGGCTGGCTGCGCAACAAGGGCCTGCGCATCATCGCCGGCGGCCACCGCCTCCAGCTCGACTGGCCGGACCTCGCCGCGTACCCGAACTACGGCCTGGTCCGCAAGCGCGACGACTTCGACGAGCAGCTGGCGCGCCAGGCGGAGAAGGCGGGGGCGCGGCTGTACGAGCGCTGCAACGTGGGCGCTCCGGTCATCGACGACCGCACCGGCCGGATCACGGGCGTGCACGCCAAGCTCGGCGAGGAGAAGACCCCGGTCACCTTCCACGCCCCGCTGGTGGTCGCGGCGGACGGCAACTCCACGCGGCTGTCGCTGGCCATGGGCCTGCACCGGCGCGACGACCGCCCGATGGGCGTGGCCGTCCGCACGTACTTCACCTCGCCCCGCCACGACGACGACTACCTGGAGTCCTGGCTGGAACTGTGGGACCGGCGCGGCCCGCAGGACCGGCTGCTGCCCGGCTACGGCTGGGTGTTCGGCATGGGCGACGGCACGAGCAACGTCGGCCTCGGCATCCTCAACAGCAGCTCGGCCTTCAAGGAGCTGGACTGGCGCGAGGTCCTCAAGGCGTGGTGCGCCTCGATGCCGGCGGACTGGGGCTACACCCCCGAGAACATGACGGGCCCGATCCGCGGCGCCGCCCTCCCGATGGCCTTCAACCGCCAGCCGCACTACACCCGCGGCCTGCTGCTGGTCGGCGACGCGGGCGGCCTGGTGAACCCCTTCAACGGCGAGGGCATCGCCTACGCCATGGAGTCCGGCCAGATCGCCGCCGACGTCATCGTCCAGGCCCACGCCCGCGCCACGTACGCGCAGCGCGAACTCGCCCTGCTGAACTACCCGAAGGTCCTCAAGGAGACCTACGGCGGCTACTACACCCTCGGCCGCGCCTTCGTGAAGCTCATCGGCAACCCCAAGATCATGAAGCTGGCCACGGAGCGGGGGCTCACGCACCCGGTGCTGATGCGGTTCACCCTCAAGATGCTGGCGAACCTGACGGACCCGACGGGCGGCGACGCCATGGACCGCATCATCAACGGGCTGAGCAAGGTGGCGCCGAGGTCGTAACCGGCCTCCGCGAACCCGGCGCGGACCGCCGGCCCTTTGAGGGGACCGGCGCTCAGACGTTGATGATTTTCACCGACGGCGCGCCGGGGAGTTCCGTCAAGGCCCGATACGTTCAGCAGTTGTGCCGCGACGTCCATCACCGCGTCACGCGCTTGCTCACCACTCCTGTTCCGCCTGCCGCCGCGCTTCGGCGGAAGCGGGACCGAACGCCTTGCGGTCGGCGGTCACGACCTCACGGAGCTTCCGAGCGGCGAGCCACTCCTCCAGTGCTTCGGCCACGGCAGAGGAGAAGCCGCTCTTGCCGGTGCGCTCCTCGACTTCCTTGATCAACGATTGCGCCAATGACACGGACCTCTTACCCGCCCGTTCGGTGGTCGGGTGGTCTGCGTGGGTGCTCATGTACAAAAAATAATCCGGCGCCTGCGTCGGCTGGGCGTCACCGAGCGGGCGTGGTGTCCGTGCTCAGCGGTCGTTCGAAGACGGTGCGCAGCACGATGGTCGTGCTCGTGCCGTGTACGGGCGGGATGGCGCGGATGCGGTCGAGCGCGTCGGCGAGCGCGTCCGTACTGGCCACTCGCACCTTCAGCCAGTAGCAGTCCTCTCCCGCCACCTCGTGCACTTCGAGCACGCAAGCCTCTTGTTCGAGCCGCTCGTTGACCACCGCCCTGGCGGCTGCGCCGGGGTCGAAGCGGAGCGAGACGAACGCCGCCGTCCCCGCGTCCACGCTCGCGGGGTCGAGGTTCGCGTGGTAGCCGGTGATCACCCCGTCGCGCTCCAGCCGCTGGAGACGGTCCCGTACCGAGGGCTCGGACAGCCCGACGGCCCGCGCGAGCGCCCGTACGGTCTGCCGGCCGTCGGCCGTCACCGTCCGCAGGATCGTCCGGTCGACGTCGTCCAGCTGTCGCGTCATAGCGAGTACTTGCCCTTCCCGGTCGATCACCCTAACCTCTGGGAAGCATCCTACCTGATTCACCTTTCTAAATGAGGCAAGATGCCGATCGAGCCTAAACAGACATTCACGCGTCGCCTGCCGCTCCCCTGGCTGGCGCTGATCACCGTATGGATCTTCTGGGGATCCACGTACCTCGGCATCCAACTGGCGGTCGACACGATCCCGCCGCTGCTCATGGCCGGCGTCCGGTTCCTCACGGCCGGCACGGTGATGTTCGCGATCATCGGACCGCGCCACGCCCGTGGAGCCCGGCGCCCGACCCTGCGGCACCTGCGCTCCGCGCTGATCATCGCCACCCTGCTGCTCGTCGGCGGCAACGGCCTGCTCAGCGTCGGTGAGACGAGCGTCGACTCCGGGGCGGCCGCCCTCATCGTGGCGACCGTGCCGGTCTGGATGGTCGTGATCAACGCGGCGGTGACGAGGACGCGCATCACCGCCACGATGATGTCGGCGCTCGCCCTCGGAACGGTCGGGGTCGGCGTGCTCGTGGGCGGGCCCGGCGCCCGCGTCGACGTCGGCGGCGCGGTCGTCGTGCTGATCGGGTCGCTCTGCTGGGCGACCGGTTCGGTCTACGCCCGCCGCGCCCCGCTGCCCTCGCACCCCCTCGTCGTGACATCGCTGGAGATGATCGCCGGAGGGCTGCTGCTGCTCATCGCCGCCGCCGTGACGGGCGAATTCGGCCGCTTCGACCCCGCGGCGGTCACCGGCGACTCGATCGCCGGGCTCCTGTGGCTGATCGTCGGCGGCTCCATGATCGCCTTCACGGCGTACGGCTACGCCAACACCACCCTGCCCAACGACACGATGGCCACCTACGCCTACGTCAACCCGGTGGTCGCGGTCGTCCTCGGCGCCCTGTTCGGGCAGGAGGCGCTCCGCCCGAACGTGCTGCTCGGCGGGGCCGTCATCGTCAGCGCGGTGGTGCTCATCGTCGGCGGCAAAGCCGTGGCACGGCACATCGGCCGCCGGTCGCCGCTCCGGCACGCCCCACCCCGACCGGCCGCCGCCCCCTCGCCACCGGAAGCCGCGCCCCGACCGGCCGCCTCCGAACACCCACTCCCGAAAGGCCCGCCCCGATGAACCTGCTGGACACCGCACGCCATGTCGAGGCGAGCCGGGCCATGGGCGCGCGAGCATGGCGCATGGCCGAGAACCGGCTCGACGCCGCCGTGCCCGCCTGCCCGGAATGGCGGGTCCGCGACGTCGTCCACCATCTGGGCAACGTCGCCTCCTACGTCCACGCCTGCGTCGGGCACGGCGCCGGCCAACCCGAGTTCACCGATGCCAAGCTGCCTCCCGATGACCGGGTCATCCAGTGGGCCGCCGGGGAGTGGGACAGGGTTCTGGACCGCCTGGCCGCAGCCGACCCCCGCGCCGCCGCGTGGAACTGGTCCACCCAGCCGCACGTCGTCTCGTTCTGGCCCCGGTGCCTCACCCATGAGGTGTTCGTCCACGGCTGGGACATCGCGGACGCCGCGGGGGAGCCGCTGACGATCCCCGCGGACATCGCCGCCGACGGCGTGGACGAGATCCTCGCGGTCCACCTGGCCGCCGGGGTCCGTGACGGCAGGACCTTCGACCGCACCGGCCGGATCGAAGTGCACAGCACCGATACGGACCACCGCTGGCTGGTGGAACTCACCGCGACGACCGTACGTACCAGGGCGGCGGCGCCGGGCGAACCGAACGACACCGGGATCTCGGCCACCGCCGAGGATCTGTACCTCGACCTGTGGGGCCGGACACCGCTGAACTTGGACCCGCACCAACGGCACTGGGCCGGTCAGCTCGCCGTCGGCGCGTAGATGATGGCCTGACCGGCCCCGCTCTCTCCCTTGGCGGGCCTCCTCGGTGGCCCCCGGAGAGCACCCGGCCGGCGGCAGGGCAGGTGGGAAGCTCCCAGACGGGCTCGTCGGGGGCCGAGCCAGACGCGTTGGGCTTCGCGCGTGATCGCTGGTGCTGTGACCAGTCGAAGAGGAGACCGGCCGGCGCCTGCGCCGGGTACGGCGCCTGCTCGGGGTCGCCACGTGGACCGGTGACGACGGTGGCGGCCCACGGCGGGAGGCCGACTACCTCGTCGAGGTCGACGACGACCTGGACCACCCGGCCCTGGAGTGGTCCAAGCACACTGCCTACGGCTGGTTCGGGCCCGACGACCTTCCGCGCCTCAAGGCGAACCGAGGCACCGGGATGGGGTGGGGGTGGGTTGGTCGGGTGAGGGTGGGTGCTGCGGCTGATGTTGGGTGGGGCGGTATTCGGCTCGGCCGGGTGCTGCTTTCGTCTCGGACCCTCCGGGTCCAGAGCGCCGGCAGCGGGAGGGAGGGGGCGGGGCGGCTGTTGTTGCGCTGCCTGACGGGTGGGTGCGTGGCTGGGGTTCAGGCTGGCTGCGCTGCGCTGCGCTGCGCTGCTGGCTGCTGCCGCGATGAGGTGGCTGCCCGATGGCTCGGGTGCGGGTGCGTTTCGGGCCTGCGGCCCACGGCAGGCGAAGTGAAGGGGCGCGCTGCGCTGCGCCTGGGGGCGGCTGGCCGTCCGGGTGCGGTTTCCGCCCGTACGAGGAGGGCCCACGGCTGGGGAAACTCCACTCTGACGACCGCTGCGCCTGGTATGTCCGACACGCCAGGTTCACCCTTCAACAGGGTGCAGTTGCGGCCCACTTCCGCATCCCATAAGGCGCATTTGTCGGGCGGCAACCACACCCTACCTACCGGTAGCCAGCCGCGAAGCGCAGCGGAGCCTCCAGCAGCCACCACCACCGCCCCACCCGTCGCTACAGGCGCTGTGGACCCGCAGGGTCCGAGACGCGCCCGCGCCCGAGCGACCGGCAACGGCCACTCCGCGGCAGCTGCCAGCGGCGCAGCGCAGCGGAGCCAGCCTGAACTCCAGCTACGAGCCGGGCCGCAGACAGTGCACCGACAGCCGCCCCGCCCCCTCCCCTCCGCTGCTGGCGCTCTGGACCCGGAGGGTCCGAGACGAAACCCGCACCCGCCCACGCCGAATACCGCCCCACCCACCAGCCGCCCGCGACACCAGCCCACCCCCCGGCGGCAGACAGCGAACCTGCGATGGCCCGGTGGTGGCGGTGCAGTGCCGATATGACGGTGCCGTCGGCGATGTTGAAGGCGGCGAACAGGCTGGCGATGCCGTGCCCCAGGTATCAGATAGTCGTGGGTGCGGCGTTCGGGCACGTACTGACCATCAGGGCTTCTGGCGCATCACACTAGATCGGGTGGGTGAGCCTGTTCGCCTTGACGCCGAGGACGAGTCCGCGCAGTTTCGCGGGGGTTGTGGTGATGCTCGTGTCGGGTTGTGCGCTCTCGCGAATCTGGACCGCTTCGCCGTTTCGGCGTATGCCCACGCACGAGTTGCCTGCCTGGCAGTAGGAAGACTCCTGCCACCTATTCTCTGACATCTCTCGCCTCCCGCAGTCGCACTGCGATTCGGTGGATGAAATCGAGGAAGTAGTCAGGTCAGGCGGTCGAAACCGTCCGCCTTGACCCTGTGCATGAGGGCACGCAGCCGTTCGGGGGTCGTCGAGAGGACGGTGCCCGGGACGTCGCTCTCGCGCATCTTTATCAGGCCGTCGTGGTCGGCCAATTCGACGCAGCTCTGATTTTCGTCGGGCCCGGAGAAAGAGGACTTCTGCCATATAGGAGAGTTGGGCATGCCGATTGGCTCACAGTTCCTGTGCGATGTGGTGAATGAATTTTCTGGACTCGTCCGCGCCGAGTGCGATTCCCTCGACCGAGTCGAGAAGCGTGCGGTATTTCGCCAGTTGCGCTTCTGCGTCAAGGAAACCGCCGTTGAAGGCGCCGTCGATCTGGACGGTGTCCAGGGCAGGAACCGATGCGCCGGCGTAGAGCACGGAGTTGGTCGAACTCGTGACCTGGGCGTCGAACGGGATGACGCGGATGGTCACGGTCGGCCACTGAGCAGCAGCGAGCAGGAAATCCAGCTGCGCACGCATGACGTCCGGCGTGCAGTACCTCATGCGGAGTGCGGCTTCGTGGATGAGGGCATCGAGTTTCGGTGGCTGTGGACGGTCGAAGATCGCACGTCGTCTCAAGCGATGTTCCACTCGCGTGTTGACCTCTGTGGTCGGCAATTCGGAAATGCCGCTCTGGATCAACTGGCGAGCGTACGACTCCGTCTGGAGAATTCCGGGTACGTACAGCATCTGGATCACACGCATATGCGTTGCGTGGTGCTCCAGTTCGGCCACGTCCAAGAACCCCGGTGACAGTATGCCCCGGTACTCCTCCCACCAGCCTTTGCCGCGTTCCTCCGCCATGCCGGCCAGCGCGTCGACAAGATGCTTGTCCGTCGCGGAGTAATGGGCGGCGAGCCTGCGTACGCGTTCGGCGCTGACGCCGTATCGCCCCGATTCCAGGTGGCTGACCTGCGCGCGCTCCCCGCCCAGGAACGCGCCCACTTGGCTTCCGGACAGTCCGGCGCGTTCGCGCATCTTGCGCAGCTCAGCGCCCAAGCGCTTCTGTCGGGCCGTCGGATAGCTCCTCGGCGGCATCGCACCCCCTCTGTGGTGACTCTGAGTCTGCCGCCCAACTGTGTCACCGGTCCACCCGCCAGGACGCGACACTCGTCCCACTGTTGATACGTCCCACTGTTGTGCCCTACTCTTCGGCGCAGCACCGCGCGGCACGCCAGGAACAGCCGAAGTGCGGCCACTCGCATGCCCGCTGAGGGTGACCGGGGGCCAGGCCACGGACGGGCGTAGCAGCGCGGGAGCACCGACTCCACCGGGAGATGCGTCATGAGCAACGCAGGACTCGCCGTACCCCCGCAACGCCAGTCGTTCCGCGTCAGCGCGCCGAACGACGCCATAGCTCCGAAGATCGCTCGCGAGCAGGTGGCGCTGCTGCTGGCCCTGACCCGTCATGCGGACGTCGCCGACGTGGCCAAACTGCTCGTGAGCGAGATCGTCACGAACGTCCATGTGCACACGCCGACCCCCGTCGTGCACGTGGACGTGACCGTAGGGCCGGGCCGCGTGTACGTAGCCGTATGGGATGACGCCCCTCGCGCCCGGCTTGACGCGCATGGCCCACGCGAAGCACGCGACGCACGTGCCCCACGCGACACGCGTGAAGACGACGAACGCGGGCGCGGCTTGCTGCTGGTGCAGGAGATGGCCACCAGATGGGGCGTCACGTGGCCCGTCGAGCCGGAGCGTGCGCACAAACGGGTGTGGTTCACCTTGGATGACCGCCAAGAGGCGACATAGGCAACATAAGCAACATAAGTGACACAAGCGGCAGCGCCCCGGCCCCGTACCACGCGAAAGCCGCCGCTCCCGAGCGGGGAAGCGGCGGCCTTCGGCTGTTCGTAGGGGAGGACCGGCGTCACATGACGCGGACGGCGCCCGTCGGCTGGTCGTAGCTGAGGGAGCGCTCGACGATGCCCGTGCTGGGGTTCTGGGCGCCGATGAACTTGCCGCCGCCGATGTAGACGCCCACGTGGTACGCGCTGCCCGCGCTGCCCCAGTAGAGGAGGTCGCCGGGCTGGAGGTTGTCCAGGGAGACGGCGGTGCCGGCCGTCGACTGGTCCTGGGAGACGCGCGGCAGGTCGATGCCGATCTGGCGGTACGCGGCCTGGGTGAGGCCGGAGCAGTCGTACGAGGAGGAGCCGGTCGCCCCCATCACGTACGGCTTGCCGATCTGCGCCTGGAGGAACGAGATCAGCGTCGCGGCGCTGCCCGTGGCGTGGGAGGTCGACGGGGCGGAGGAGGAAGAGGACGCAGAGGCCGAGGCCGTCGAGAGCTGCGTGCGCTCGGCGGACCGGGAGGCGCGGGCGGCCTCGTCGGCGGCCTTGGCCTCCTTCTCGGCCTTGGCCTTCTTGGCCGCGGCGGCCTTCTTCTCGGCCTCGGCCTTGCGGTCGGCCTCGTCCTTGACCTTCTTGGCCTGGACCTTGGCCTGGTGCGCGGCCGCGTCCTGCTCGGCCCGGACCTGGTAGTCGTGGGCCGTCTGCTGGGTGGCGTCCGCGCTCTGCGAGATGGAGGCGGCGAGGGTCGCGTCGACCGTCGGCATCTCCAGAGTGGACTCCGCGGGCTTCTCGGCGGCGCTCGCCGGGGCGGCCGCGCCGGTCACCGCGAGGGTGCTGAGAACGCCGCCGGCAACTCCCGTGCGCAGCGCCCACGAAGAGGCGGTGCGGCGGGGCTTCCGGCGGCTGGGTATGTGAGCGACAGGGGACATGGCACTAACGGCTATCAAGGGCCGAGGCCCGAGATCAACAAAAGTGGCATGCGCCACACCTGCCGTGTACACGCCGAGAATTCGGACTTGTTGATCTTCGGGTCAGCCGAACCGGGGGTGTCCGATTTGCGCGATCATGCGGATACGCATGGCATTTGACGCCCGATGAGGCCCCCGGGGTCGCCTATCACTTCCGTGGCTCCTGAGTCGAGGGTGCCCGGAAAAAGTGATCCTTGAACGTGCAACCGCGTGGGATAGGTCACGCCCGCCGTGACCGAAATCGACCCCGCGGAGCAGAGATGCGGACGGGCTTGTGAAGCGAGGGCGCTTCGGCGGGCAGTCCGTCCGGAGGGGGCGTTCCTCCTCCGGGTGGTCGCGCACTAGCAGTTGACTCCGTCCAGCGCCAATTTGCTTGCATCGGCCACTGCTTGATAGAGCAACCACCCCTCCCACCAGCGACGAAGCCCCCGAATGTCACCTCTCGTGATCACTCTGCCGCTTCGCGTGTGAAGATCACCGCTCATCCGACTTCATGATCCTTCGTCAGGTGGTGGAGATCACAAAGGCGTTGTCGCACCCCGTGTCGCAGATCACAGACCGGCGGGCATAAGATGCAGGCGACTCGGGCTTGTGAACTGCCTCACATACGCGCGATCTTCCTGGAGGTCGCGCGGAACTCGCACGGGATGCGTGGGGGAAATTCGCGGGGTGGTCCACACGCCCGGTCCCGTCTGCCAGCAGTCATCGTCGACTGGAAGGAGCGAGGAGCGGTGAACGCTTACGCGCCCATCCTCGTACTGGGAGCCCTCGGGGCAGGCTTCGCGATCTTCTCCGTGGTCATGGCCTCGATCATCGGCCCCAAGCGGTACAACCGCGCCAAGCTTGAGGCATACGAGTGCGGCATCGAGCCGACCCCGCAGCCGGCCGGCGGCGGGCGCTTTCCCATCAAGTACTACCTCACGGCGATGCTCTTCATCGTCTTCGATATCGAGATCGTCTTCCTCTACCCCTGGGCGGTCACCTTCGACTCCCTGGGGCTGTTCGGGCTCGTCGAGATGCTCCTCTTCGTGCTGACCGTCTTCGTCGCCTACGCCTATGTATGGCGTCGTGGCGGCCTGGAATGGGACTAGGGGCCAACCAATGGGACTTGAAGAGAAGCTGCCGAGCGGATTTCTGCTCACCACCGTCGAGCAGGCCGCGGGCTGGGTCCGTAAATCGTCCGTCTTCCCGGCCACCTTCGGCCTCGCCTGCTGCGCCATCGAGATGATGACGACCGGCGCGGGCCGCTACGACCTCGCCCGCTTCGGGATGGAGGTCTTCCGCGGCTCGCCCCGGCAGGCGGACCTGATGATCGTGGCGGGCCGGGTCAGCCAGAAGATGGCCCCGGTGCTGCGGCAGGTCTACGACCAGATGCCGAACCCGAAGTGGGTCATCTCCATGGGCGTCTGCGCGTCCTCGGGCGGGATGTTCAACAACTACGCGATCGTGCAGGGTGTTGACCATATTGTCCCGGTTGATATCTATCTGCCCGGATGTCCGCCGCGGCCCGAGATGCTCCTCGACGCGATCCTCAAGCTGCATCACAAGATCCAGAACGAGAAGCTCGGGGTCAATCGCGAGGAAGCGGCCCGCGAGGCGGAGCAGGCGGCGCTCGGCGCCCTCCCGCTGATCGAGATGAAGGGGCTGCTGCGATGAGCGACGCCCAGGCGGACGGGGTCAACCCCGACCGGGACATCGACGCCGCCAACCTCCCCGGCCAACGCGGCGACCAGGGCGAGGCGATCGCCACCCGCCGCGGCATGTTCGGCGCCGCGGGCGGCTCCGACACCTCCGGCTACGGCGGCCTCGTACGGACCGTACGGCTGCCCGGCGCGTCCTCGCGCCCGTACGGGGGGCCACGCGGCGGAGGCGCATATGGAGACTTCGACGAGGTCGCGGACGAGCTCGAAGGGGCCCTCGACGAGCAGGGGCTGGTCCCGGAGAACGTCATCGAGAAGACCGTCGTCGACCGCGGCGAGCTGACCTTCCACATCGAGCGGGAGTACCTGCCGCGCGTCGCCCGCACCCTCCGCGACGACCCGGCGCTCCGCTTCGAGCTGTGCACCGGCGTCAGCGGCGTGCACTTCCAGGAGGACAAGGGCCGCGAGCTGCACGCGGTCTACCACCTGCGCTCGATCACCCACAACCGGCTGATCCGGCTGGAGGTCTCCGCGCCCGACAGCGACCCCCGCGTGCCCTCCCTCGTGGACGTCTATCCGACCAACGACTGGCACGAGCGCGAGACGTACGACTTCTTCGGCCTGATCTTCGACGGCCACCCGGCGCTCACCCGAATCATGATGCCGGACGACTGGCAGGGCTTCCCGCAGCGCAAGGACTACCCGCTCGGCGGCATCCCCGTCGAGTACAAGGGCGCCCAGATCCCGGCTCCGGACCAGCGGAGGTCGTACACCTGATGAGCACGTCGAATGCGAGCGCCTCCCACGAGAGCGCCTCCCACACGAGCGCCGCGCGCGAGACCACCGAAGGCACCGTCTACACCGTCACCGGCGGCGACTGGGACGAGATCGCCGAGGCCGCCAAGCGGGCCGACGACGAGCGGATCATCGTCAATATGGGCCCCCAGCACCCGTCCACCCACGGCGTGCTGCGGCTGATCCTGGAGATCGACGGCGAGACGGTCACCGAGGCCCGCTGCGGCATCGGCTATCTGCACACCGGCATCGAGAAGAACCTCGAATTCCGTACGTGGACCCAGGGCACCACGTTCGTGACGCGCATGGACTACCTGACGCCGTTCTTCAACGAGACGGCGTACTGCCTGGGCGTCGAGAAGCTGCTCGGCATCGAGGAGCAGATCCCGGACCGCGCCTCCGTGATCCGCGTGATGCTGATGGAGCTGAACCGCATCTCCTCGCACCTGGTGGCCATCGCCACCGGCGGCATGGAGCTCGGCGCCACCACGATCATGATCTACGGGTTCCGCGACCGCGAGCTGGTCCTGGACCTGTACGAGCTGATCACCGGGCTCCGGATGAACCACGCGTACGTACGCCCCGGCGGCCTCGCCCAGGACCTGCCGCCCGGCGCCGTCGACCAGGTCCGCGCGTACGTGAAGAAGATGCGCAAGAACCTGCCCGAGTACGACAAGCTCGCCACCGGCAACCCGATCTTCAAGGGCCGGATGCAGGACGTCGGCTATCTGGACCTGGCCGGCTGCATGGCGCTCGGCGCGACCGGCCCCGTGCTGCGCTCCGCCGGACTCCCGCACGACCTGCGCAAGGCCCAGCCCTACTGCGGCTACGAGAACTACGACTTCGACATCCCCACCGCCGAGACCTGCGACAGCTACGGCCGCTTCCTGATCCGGCTGGAGGAGATGCGGCAGTCGCTGCGCATCGTCGAGCAGTGCCTGGACCGGCTGGAGCCCGGCCCGGTCATGGTCGCCGACAAGAAGATCGCCTGGCCCGCGCAGCTCGCGCTCGGCCCGGACGGACTCGGCAACTCCCTCGATCACATCAAGAAGATCATGGGCACCTCGATGGAGGCCCTGATCCACCACTTCAAGCTGGTGACCGAGGGGTTCCGGGTACCGCCCGGCCAGACGTACGCGGCCGTGGAGTCGCCCAAGGGCGAACTCGGCGTGCATGTCGTCAGCGACGGGGGCACCCGCCCCTACCGGGTCCACTTCCGCGACCCGTCCTTCACCAACCTCCAGGCCATGGCGGCGATGTGCGAGGGCGGCCAGGTCGCCGACGTCATCGTCGCCGTCGCGTCCATCGACCCCGTGATGGGAGGCGTCGACCGGTGAGCGACGTCCAGCTGGGGATGCCCCGGCTCCCCGCGCCCGACTACCCCGCCGACGTACGGGAGCGGCTCGACGCGGACGCACGGGAGGTGATCTCCCGCTACCCCGACTCGCGCTCCGCGCTGCTGCCGCTGCTCCACCTCGTGCAGTCCGAGGAGGGCCACGTCACCCGCACCGGCGTCCGGTTCTGCGCCGAACAGCTCGGCCTGACCACCGCCGAGGTCACCGCCGTGGCCACCTTCTACACCATGTACCGGCGCAAACCCTCCGGCGACTACCAGGTCGGGGTCTGCACCAACACGCTGTGCGCGGTCATGGGCGGCGACGCGATCTTCGACGCGCTCAAGGAGCACCTCGGCGTCGGCAACGACGAGACGACGCCCGACGGCAAGGTCACCCTGGAGCACATCGAGTGCAACGCGGCCTGCGACTTCGCGCCCGTCGTGATGGTGAACTGGGAGTTCTTCGACAACCAGACCGTCGAGAGCGCCACCGCCCTCGTCGACGACCTGCGGGCCGGCCGCGCCGCGGAGCCGACGCGCGGCGCGCCCCTGTGCACATATAAGGAGACGGCCCGCATCCTCGCCGGGTTCCCCGACGAGCGCCCCGGCGCCGTCGAGGCCACCGGCGGCGCCGGGCCGGCCTCCCTCGCCGGGCTGCGGCTGGCCAAGGGCGAAGGCGCGCCCGGCCGGGTCGTGGCCCCGCGCGCCGCCGCCCGGCCGGCGGCCGGCGGCCGTCCCACCACCGACGAGGCGCCCGCGAACCACCAAAGTTCCCATGACGCGCCGCAGCAGACCTCGGCCTCCGACCCCAGCAACCCGGCCGGACCGGTCGCCGAGGAGGGGGAGTGATGACCTTGGCAGCAGAGATCGACGAGACCAGCCCGGAGAAGGTGCTGGCGCCCGTGCTGTCCGCCTTCTGGGACCAGCCCGGCTCCTGGACGCTGGATACCTACCACCGGCACGAGGGGTACGAGGGCGCGCGCAAGGCCCTCGCGATGGCCCCCGACGACGTCATCGCGTACGTCAAGGACTCGGGGCTGCGCGGCCGCGGCGGCGCGGGCTTCCCCACCGGCATGAAGTGGCAGTTCATCCCGCAGGGCGACGGCAAGCCGCACTACCTCGTCGTCAACGCCGACGAGTCCGAGCCCGGCACCTGCAAGGACATCCCCCTCCTCTTCGCCAATCCGCACGCGCTCATCGAGGGCATGCTGATCGCCTGTCACGCGATCCGCTCCAGCCACGCCTTCATCTATCTGCGCGGCGAGGCTGTCCCCGTGCTGCGCCGGCTGCACGAGGCCGTGCGCGAGGCGTACGCGGCGGGCTACCTCGGCACGGACATCCTCGGCAGCGGGCTCGACCTCGACATCACCGTGCACGCGGGCGCCGGCGCGTACATCTGCGGGGAGGAGACCGCGCTGCTCGACTCGCTCGAAGGACGCCGCGGCCAGCCCCGGCTGCGACCGCCCTTCCCGGCCGTCGCGGGCCTGTACGCGTGCCCCACTGTGGTGAACAACGTCGAGTCCATCGCCTCGGTTCCCGCGATCCTGAACAAGGGCAAGGAATGGTTCCGCTCGATGGGCAGCGAGAAGTCCCCGGGCTTCACGCTGTACTCGCTGAGCGGCCATGTCGCGGGCCCCGGCCAGTACGAGGCCCCGCTCGGCGTCACGCTGCGCCAGCTTCTCGACATGAGCGGCGGCATGCGCCCCGGTCACCGGCTCAAGTTCTGGACGCCGGGCGGCTCCTCCACGCCGATGTTCACCGACGAGCACCTCGACGTGCCGCTCGACTACGAGGGCGTGGGCGCCGCCGGCTCGATGCTCGGCACGAAGGCGCTCCAGTGCTTCGACGAGACGACCTGTGTGGTGCGGGCCGTCACCCGCTGGACCGAGTTCTACGCGCACGAGTCCTGCGGCAAGTGCACCCCCTGCCGCGAAGGCACGTACTGGCTCGTCCAGTTGCTCCGTGACATCGAGGCCGGCAAGGGCCGGATGGCCGACCTGGAGAAGCTGAACGACATCGCCGACAACATCAACGGCAAGTCGTTCTGCGCGCTCGGGGACGGCGCGGCGGCCCCGATCTTCTCCTCGCTCAAGTACTTCCGCGCGGAGTACGAGCAGCACATCACCGGGCGGGGCTGCCCCTTCGACCCGGCCAAGTCGACCGTATGGGCCGACGGCCCGAAGAACGCTCACCTGGGGGTGAACGCGTGACCGTCACAACTACCGGCCCCGGCGGCGGTGGAGCGGCGGCGGTGCCGCCGGACGACCTCGTCTCGCTGACCATCGACGGCATCGAGATCTCCGTGCCCAAGGGCACGCTGGTCATCCGGGCCGCCGAGCTGCTCGGCATCGAGATCCCGCGGTTCTGCGACCACCCGCTCCTCGACCCGGCCGGCGCCTGTCGGCAGTGCATCGTCGAGGTCGAGGGCCAGCGCAAGCCGATGGCGTCCTGCACCATCACCTGCACCGACGGCATGGTGGTCAAGTCGCAGCTCACCTCGCCCGTCGCCGAGAAGGCCCAGCGCGGCGTGATGGAGCTGCTGCTCATCAACCACCCGCTGGACTGCCCGGTCTGCGACAAGGGCGGCGAGTGCCCGTTGCAGAACCAGGCGATGCAGGTCGGCGACCCCGACTCGCGCTTCGAGGGGCAGAAGCGGACGTACGCGAAGCCCGTGCCGATCTCCGCGCAGGTGCTGCTGGACCGCGAGCGGTGTGTGCTGTGCGCGCGCTGCACCCGCTTCTCGAACCAGATCGCGGGCGACCCGATGATCGAGCTGATCGAGCGCGGCGCGCTCCAGCAGGTCGGCACGGGCGAGGGCGACCCCTTCGAGTCGTACTTCTCCGGCAACACCATCCAGATCTGCCCGGTGGGCGCGCTGACCTCGGCGGCGTACCGATTCCGCTCCCGCCCCTTCGACCTGGTCTCCTCGCCGACGGTGTGCGAGCACTGCGCGGGCGGCTGCGCGACGCGCACCGACCACCGGCGCGGCAAGGTCATGCGGCGGCTCGCGGCGGACGACCCCGAGGTCAACGAGGAGTGGATGTGCGACAAGGGGCGGTTCGGCTTCCGCTACGCGCAGCGGCCGGACCGGCTCACCACTCCGCTCGTACGGGACGCCGACAGCGGTGAGCTGGTGGCGGCGAGCTGGCCCGAGGCGCTGGAGGCCGCGGCCCGCGGACTCGCGGCGGCCCGCGGCCGTACGGGCGTGCTGACCGGCGGGCGGCTCACCGTCGAGGACGCGTACGCCTACGCCAAGTTCGCGCGCGTCGCCCTGGACACCAACGACATCGATTTCCGGGCCCGCGTGCACAGCGCCGAGGAGGCCGACTTCCTCGCGGCGCGCGTCGCGGGGCGCGGGCGTGATCTGGACGGCAGCGGCATCGACTACGCGGCGCTGGAGAAGGCTCCGGCGGTGCTGCTCGCCGGGTTCGAGGCCGAGGAGGAGGCGCCCGGCGTCTTCCTGCGGCTGCGCAAGGCGCACCGGGGGCGCGGCCAGCGGACGTTCGCTCTCGCCACGCACGCGAGCCGGGGGCTGGTGAAGGCGGGCGGCACGCTGCTGCCGGCCGCGCCCGGCACCGAGACGGAGTGGCTGAACGCGCTGACGTCCGGCACGGAGGTGAGTGGCGGCGGCCGGGAGGCGTACGACGCGCTGCGCGAAGAGGGCTCGGTGATCATCGTCGGCGAGCGGCTGGCCGCGTCGCCGGGCGCGCTCACCGCGGCCGTACGGACCGCCGCCGCGACCGGCGCGCACCTGGTGTGGATTCCGCGCCGGGCCGGGGAGCGGGGCGCCGTCGAGGCGGGGGCCCTGCCGGGGCTGCTGCCCGGCGGGCGGCCGTCCACCGACCCGCGGGCCCGCGAGGAGACCGCCGCCGTATGGGGTGTCGCCCAGCTGCCGCGCAGCCCGGGGCGTGACACGGGGCAGATGATCGAGGCCGCGGCCACCGGTGAGCTGGGCGCGCTGCTCGTCGCCGGGGTCGAGGTGCGGGACCTGCCCGACCCGGCGCGGGCCGAGCGGGCGCTGGCGGAGATCGGGTTCCTGGTGAGCCTGGAGCAGCGGCCCTCGGCGGTGACCGAGCGGGCGGACGTGGTGCTGCCGGTCGCGGCGGCGCCCGAGAAGTCCGGGACGTTCCTCGACTGGGAGGGCCGGGCCCGCCCGTTCGAGGCCGCGCTCAAGCCCGACCAGATGACGCGCCGTCACCTGCTGCCGGACGCACGGGTGCTGCACATGCTGGCCGACGCCATGGACGTGCACTTCGCGCTGCCGGACGTACGGGCCGTACGCGCCGAGCTGGACCGGCTCGGGCCGTGGGACGGGGCGCACGCGGTGGAGCCGCAAGAGGCGGCCCTGCCGCTGCCCCGGCCGGAACCGGGCGAGGCGGTTCTCGCCGGGCACCGGCTGCTGCTCGACCAGGGGCGGCTCCAGGACGGCGACGAGGCGCTGGCCGGCACCCGGCACGCGGCCGTCGCGCTGCTGTCGGCGGCCACCGCCGCGGAGGCGGGGGTCGCGGACGGCGCGGAGCTGGCGGTCTCCGGCCCGGCCGGGTCGGTGCGGCTGCCGCTGCGCGTGACCGAGATGCCGGACCGGGTCGTCTGGCTGCCGCTGAATTCCGTGGGCGGCGGCGTCCACGCCGATCTGGGCGCGGTGCCCGGCCAGTTGGTGAAGGTCGGCGCGCCCGCGCCGGGCGCCCCTGAAGCGGAGGTGACGGCATGAACTCCCTCGCCACGAACTCCCTCGCGGGCTCGCTCGCCGCGGAGAACCTCTCCGTGTTCGGCCGCGACACATGGTGGCTCGTCGTCGTCAAGGCGGTCTTCTGCTTCGCCTTCGTGATGCTCACCGTGCTCTTCTCGATCGTCTGGGAGCGCAAGGTCGTCGCGTGGATGCAGCTGCGCATCGGCCCCAACCGGCACGGCCCCTGGGGGATGCTCCAGTCCCTCGCCGACGGCATCAAGCTGATGCTGAAGGAGGACGTGGTCGTCAAGCGCGCGGACAAGGTGGTGTACATCCTCGCGCCGATCGTCGCGGCCGTACCGGCCTTCATGGCGATCGCGGTGATCCCGTTCGGCCCGTCCGGCAACGAGATCTCGATCTTCGGCCAGCGCACCACGATGCAGCTCACCGACCTGCCGATCGGCGTCCTCTACATCCTCGCCACCGCCTCGGTCGGCATCTACGGCATCGTGCTGGCCGGCTGGTCGTCCGGGTCGACGTATCCGCTGCTGGGCGGGTTGCGCTCGTGCGCGCAGATGATCTCGTACGAGATCGCGATGGGCGTCTCCTTCGCCGCCGTCTTCCTCTACTCGGGGTCGATGTCCACCTCCTCGATCGTCGAGTCGCAACACGACCGGTGGTTCGCGCTGCTGCTGCCGGTCTCCTTCCTCATCTACATCGTGGCGATGGTCGGCGAGACCAACCGCGCGCCGTTCGACCTGCCGGAGTCCGAGGGCGATCTGGTCGGCGGCTTCAACACCGAGTACTCCTCGATCAAGTTCGCGATGTTCATGCTGGCCGAGTACGTCAACATGGTCACGGTCTCGGCGGTCGCGGTCACCCTCTTCCTGGGCGGCTGGCGGGCCCCGTACCCGATCTCGGCGTTCTGGGAGGGCGCGAACCACGGCTGGTGGCCGATGCTCTGGTTCGTCATCAAGCTCCAGCTGCTGCTCTTCTTCTTCATCTGGCTGCGCGGCACGCTGCCGCGGCTGCGCTACGACCAGTTCATGAAGCTGGGCTGGAAGGTGCTCATCCCGGTCTCGATGGTCTGGCTGATGCTGGTCGCGACCGTACGGGCGCTGCGCAACGAGAACTACGGCTTCCAGGACGTCGTGCTCTACGTCGGCGGCGCGGTCCTGGTGATCCTGCTGCTGTCGTTCGTCGTGGACATCTTCCGGGACCGGCGGGGCGGGAAGGACGAGGCCGCCGAGCCGGCCTTCGACCCGATGGCGGGCGGCTTCCCCGTGCCGCCGCTGCCCGGACAGAGCCTGCCGCCCGTGCCCCGGCGACGGCCCCGCCGCGAGCGCGAGCTGATTGTCAGTGGTGGGGTCGATACTGACAGTGACGGAAAGGAGGCTGGTGGTGTCTGAGTTCCAGAACCCCGTGGCCGGCTTCGGCGTGACCTTCAAGGCCATGTTCAAGAAGCGGCTCACCGAGCAGTACCCCGAGCAGAAGAAGCCCACGGCCCCCCGCTTCCACGGCCGTCACCAGCTCAACCGGCACCCGGACGGGCTGGAGAAGTGCATCGGCTGCGAGCTGTGCGCGTGGGCCTGCCCGGCCGACGCCATCTATGTGGAGGGCGCGGAGAACACCGAGGAGGAGCGGTACTCCCCGGGCGAGCGGTACGGCCGCGTCTACCAGATCAACTACCTGCGCTGCATCCTGTGCGGGCTGTGCGTCGAGGCGTGCCCGACGCGGGCGCTGACCATGACCAATGAGTACGAGCTGGCCAACACCAGCCGCACGTCGCTGATCTACACCAAGGAGGAGCTGCTCGCGGGCCTGGAGGAGGGCATGGTCGACTCGCCGCACTCGATCTTCCCGGGCACGGACGAGCAGGACTACTACCGGGGGCTGGTGACGGAGGCCGCGCCCGGCACCGTGCGCCAAGTGGCGCGCTCCAAGGGCGAGTCGCCGGAACCGGACAGCTCTCAGAGCGGCGCGGGCGCGGCGGCCGACGAGGAGGTGCGGGCATGAGCCAGCTCGCCGCCGCCGCGTCCGCGACCTCCACGGGCGAGGCGGTCCAGTTCTGGGTGCTCGGCACGGTCGCCGTGCTCGGCGCGCTGGGGACGATCCTGATGCGCAGGGCCGTCCACAGCGCGCTGTGCCTGGCGGGCACGATGATCATCCTGGCGGTCTTCTACCTCGCCAACGGCGCGTACTTCCTCGGCATCGTCCAGGTCGTCGTCTACACCGGCGCGATCATGATGCTCTTCCTCTTCGTCGTCATGCTGGTCGGCGTCACCGCGGCCGACTCCCTGAAGGAGACGATCAAGGGCCAGCGGTGGCTCGCGGCGGCCTGCGGCCTCGGCTTCGGCATCCTGCTCATCGCGGGCATCGGCAACGCCTCCCTCAAGCACTTCAACGGGCTCGGCAAGGCCAACTCCGGCGGCAACGTCCAGGGGCTCGCGGCCCTGATCTTCACCAAGTACGTCTTCGCCTTCGAGATCACCGGCGCGCTGCTGATCACCGCGGCGGTCGGCGCGATGGTGCTCACGCACCGCGAGCGCACCGAGCGGGCGGCCACTCAGCGCGAGCTGGCCGAGGCGCGGGTGCGCGGCGGCAAGCAGCTCCCGCCGCTGCCCGCCCCCGGCGTCTACGCCCGGCACAACGCGGTGGACATCCCGGGGCTGCTGCCCGACGGCACGCCGTCCGAGCTGACCGTCAACCCGACGCTGCGGGCCCGCGGCCAGATCCGGGACGTCTCGGGCGAGGCGCTCGGCGAGCTGAAGGCGTTGGAGCAGCGTTCGCAGGACTGGCTGGAGCGCACCGAGGAGGAGGCCAAGCAATGAACCCCGTCAACTACCTCTATCTGGCCGCCCTGTTGTTCACCATCGGCGCCGCCGGAGTCCTGATCCGGCGGAACGCGATCGTCGTCTTCATGTGCGTCGAGCTGATGCTCAACGCCTGCAACCTGGCGTTCGTCGCCTTCTCCCGGCTGCACGGCAATCTCGACGGCCAGATCATCGCGTTCTTCACGATGGTGGTGGCCGCCGCCGAGGTCGTGGTGGGCCTCGCCATCATCGTGACGATCTTCCGCTCCCGCCACTCGGCCTCGGTCGACGACGCCAGCCTGCTGAAGCTGTAAGGGGAAGCTGACGTGGAGAACCTCATCGGACTGCTCGTCGCGGCCCCGCTGCTGGGCGCCGTCGTGCTGCTGTGCGGCGGCAAGCGGCTGGACCGCGTCGGGCACTGGCTCGGCACGCTCCTGGCCGCGGCGTCCTTCGTCATCGGCGCGGTGCTCTTCGCCGACATGCTCGGCAAGAGCGGCGAGCACCGCGCCCTGCACGCGCACCTGTTCAGCTGGGTGCCGGTCGGCGGCTTCCGCGCCGACGTGGCCTTCCAGCTCGACCAGCTGTCGATGACCTTCGTCCTGCTGATCACGGGCGTCGGCACGCTGATCCATCTCTATTCCGTCGGCTATATGGAGCACGACGAGCGGCGGCGGCGCTTCTTCGGATATCTGAATCTGTTCCTGGCGGCGATGGTGCTGCTGGTGATCGCCGACAACTACCTGCTGCTGTACGTGGGCTGGGAGGGCGTGGGCCTCGCCTCGTACCTCCTGATCGGGTTCTGGCAGCACAAGCCCAGCGCCGCCACGGCCGCGAAGAAGGCGTTCATCGTCAACCGCGTCGGCGACATGGGGCTGTCGATCGCGATCATGCTGATGTTCACGACGTTCGGGACGTTCGCGTTCGAGCCGGTGCTCGCCACGGCCGGGAGCGCGAGCCAGGGCAAGATGACGGCGGTCGGGCTGATGCTGCTGCTCGCCGCGTGCGGCAAGTCCGCGCAGGTGCCGCTCCAGAGCTGGCTCGGCGACGCGATGGAGGGCCCGACCCCGGTCTCGGCCCTGATCCACGCGGCGACGATGGTGACGGCGGGCGTGTATCTGATCACCCGGTCCGGCGCGATCTTCAACGCGGCGCCGGACGCGCAGACGGCCGTGGTGACGGTCGGTGCGGTGACGCTGCTCTTCGGAGCCATCGTCGGTTGCGCGAAGGATGACATCAAGAAGGCCCTCGCCGGGTCGACGATGTCGCAGATCGGCTACATGATCCTGGCCGCCGGGCTCGGCCCGATCGGCTATGTCTTCGCGATCATGCACCTGGTGACGCACGGCTTCTTCAAGGCCGGGCTCTTCCTCGGGGCCGGTTCGGTCATGCACGGCATGAACGACGAGGTGGACATGAGGAAGTACGGCGGCCTGCGGAAGTACATGCCGGTCACCTTCGTCACCTTCGGGCTCGGCTATCTCGCGATCATCGGCTTCCCCGGGCTGTCCGGCTTCTTCTCCAAGGACAAGATCATCGAGGCGGCGTTCGCCCAGGGCGGGACCGAGGGGTGGATCCTGGGCGGCGCGGCGCTGCTGGGCGCGGCCATCACCGCGTACTACATGACGCGCGTGATGCTGATGACCTTCTTCGGCGAGAAGCGCTGGGTCCCCGACGCGGACGGCAATGAGCCGCACCCGCACGAGTCGCCCAAGACGATGACCATCCCGATGATCATCCTCGCCGTCGGATCGGTCGGCGCCGGCGCGTTCTTCAGCGTCAACAGCACCTTCATGAAGTGGCTGGAGCCGGTCACCGGGCATGCCGAGGGCCACTCGCCCATCAGCGCCACGACGGTCACGATCGCCACGATGGTCGTGCTGGTCGTCGGCGTCGCGATCGCCTGGTCGCAGTACGGGCGCAAGCCCGTGCCCGCTGTGGCGCCGCGCGGTTCGCTGCTGACGCAGGCGGCCCGGCGCGACCTGCTCCAGGACGACTTCAACCACGTCGTGCTGGTCCGGGGCGGCGAGCAGCTGACCCGCGGCCTCGTCCGCATCGACGACTCGGTGGTCGACGGGGCGGTGAACGGCACGGCGGCCTCGGTCGGCGGCCTCTCCGGGCGGCTGCGCAGGTTCCAGAACGGCTACGCCCGCTCGTACGCGGTCTCGATGTTCGGCGGCGCGGCGGTCCTCATCGCCGCGACCCTGCTGATGAGGGCGGTCTGATCGATGTCATTTCCTCTGCTGACAGTCACGGCCGCGGTGCCCGCGCTCGGCGCGGTGGCGACCGCCGCGGTCCCGGCCGCCAAGCGCACGGTCGCCAAGTGGCTCGCCCTGCTCTTCTCGCTCGTGACGCTGGCGCTCGCCGCCGTCCAGCTGGTGCGCTTCGACCCCGGCGCGTCCGGCCCGTTCCAGCTCACCGAATCGCACGCCTGGATCAAGGACTTCGGGGTCCGCTACGAGCTCGGCGTGGACGGCATCGCGGTGGTGCTCATCGCGCTGACCGCTCTGCTGATCCCCTTCGTGATCCTGGCGGGCTGGCATGACGCCGACCCGCTGGAGGAGGAGCGGCCCAACCGGCGCTGGCGGCCCACCCAAGGGTTCTTCGCGCTGATCCTGATGGTCGAGGCGATGGTGGTGATCTCCTTCGAGGCCACCGACGTCTTCCTGTTCTACATCTTCTTCGAAGCCATGCTCATCCCGATGTACTTCCTCATCGGCGGCTTCGGCGACCGGGCCGGGGAGCACGACGAGGAGAAGACGGCCACCCGGCGCTCCAACGCGGCGGTGAAGTTCCTGCTCTACAACCTCGCGGGCGGACTGATCATGCTGGCCGCGGTGATCGGGCTGTATGTGGTCACCGCGCACCAGACGGGCGAGGGCACGTTCTCCCTCCAGGAGATCATCCAGGCGCGGGCGGCCGGGAAGCTGGACATGGCGGCGAGCACGGAACGCCTGCTGTTCCTGGGGTTCTTCTTCGCCTTCGCGGTGAAGGCCCCGCTGTGGCCGCTGCACACCTGGCTGCCGGGCGCGATGGGCGAGTCCACCGCGCCCGTCGCCGTGCTGATCACCGCGGTCGTCGACAAGGTCGGCACGTTCGCGATGCTCCGCTTCTGCATCCAGCTCTTCCCCGAGGCGTCGAAGTGGGCGACCCCGGTGATCATGGTGCTGGCGGTGATCAGCATCCTGTACGGGGCGCTGCTCGCCGTCGCCCAGCGGGACATCAAGCGGCTCGTCGCGTACGCCTCGATCTCGCACTTCGGCTTCATCATCCTGGGCATCTTCGCGATGACCACCCAGGGCCAGAGCGGCGCGACGCTCTACATGGTCAACCACGGCATCTCCACGGCGGCGCTGATGCTGGTGGCCGGGTTCCTGATCTCGCGGCGCGGGTCGCGGCTCATCGCCGACTACGGCGGGGTGCAGAAGGTCGCCCCGGTGCTCGCCGGCACCTTCCTGATCGGCGGGCTCGCCACGCTGTCGCTGCCGGGGCTGGCGCCGTTCGTCAGCGAATTCCTGGTCCTGGTCGGCACGTTCAGCCGCTATCCGGCGCTCGGGATCATCGCGACGGTCGGCATCGTGCTCGCCGCGCTGTACGTCCTGGTGCTCTACCAGCGCACGATGACCGGGCCGGTGAAGGCGGAGGTGCGGGCCATGCCCGACCTCAAGGTCCGCGAACTGGTCGTCGTCGCGCCGCTGATCGCGCTGCTGGTCTTCCTCGGGGTCTATCCGAAGCCGCTCACCGAGATCGTGAACCCGGCGGTGAAGCACACGATGAGCCAGGTGGACAAGACCGATCCCAAGCCCGATGTGCCGGTCCGGGCCGCGACCGACAAGGACGCGCCCCATGAAGACGCGTCCCACGGAGAGGCGTCCCATGAAGAAGCGGAGGCCGCGAAGTGACTGACGTGGCAACTGTCCACAGCCTGTGGACAATGGCGGCCGGTGCGGAGGACAGGATTCCCGCGCCCCATATCGAGTACGGGCAGTTGTCGCCGACGCTGATCGTGCTGGGCGCGGCGGTGCTGGGCGTGCTGGTCGAGGCGTTCCTGCCGCGCCGCAGCCGCTACTACGCCCAACTGATGCTCACCGTAGTGGGGCTGGCGGCGGCCTTCGCCGCCGTCATCGGCCTCGCCGCCGGAGGGTACGGCACCGAGAAGGCGCATATCGCGGCGATGGGCGCCATCGCCGTCGACGGCCCCGCGCTGTTCCTCCAGGGCACGATCCTGCTGGTCTCGCTGGTCGCCGTCTTCACCTTCGCCGAGCGGCGGCTCGACCCGGCGGCGCACGGCAACCGGGTGGACTCCTTCGCGGCGCAGGCCGCGTCCGTGCCGGGCAGCGAGTCCGAGCAGGCCGCCGTGAAGGCCGGGTTCACCACCACCGAGGTCTTCCCGATCGTGCTCTTCGCGGTGGCGGGCATGCTCGTCTTCCCCGCCGCCAACGATCTGCTGACCCTCTTCATCGCGCTGGAGGTCTTCTCCCTCCCGCTGTACGTGCTGTGCGCGCTGGCCCGCAGGCAGCGGCTGCTCTCGCAGGAGTCGGCCGTCAAGTACTTCCTGCTGGGCGCGTTCTCGTCGGCGTTCCTGCTCTTCGGGGTGGCGCTGCTGTACGGGTACGCGGGCACGGTCACGTACTCCGGGATCGCGGACGTCGTCGACGGCACGGTCAAGACGGTGGACCCGGCGCTGGCCGGGACGATGGGCAATGACGCGCTGCTGCTGATCGGCGGCGCGATGGTGCTGATGGGGCTGCTGTTCAAGGTGGGCGCGGTGCCGTTCCACATGTGGACCCCGGACGTGTACCAGGGCGCGCCGACGCCGGTCACCGGGTTCATGGCGGCGGCCACCAAGGTCGCGGGCTTCGGCGCGCTGCTGCGGCTGCTGTACGTGGTGCTGCCGGGGCTGCGCTGGGACTGGCGGCCGGTGATGTGGGGCGTCGCGATCGTCACGATGCTGATCGGCGCGATCGTCGCGGTCACCCAGACCGATGTGAAGCGCCTCCTCGCCTACTCGTCCATCGCGCACGCGGGCTTCATCCTCGCGGGCGTCATCGCGGTCACCCCGGACGGCGTCTCCTCCGTCCTCTTCTATCTGGCCGCGTACTCCTTCGTGACGCTCGGGGCCTTCGCGGTCGTCACCCTGGTGCGGGACGCGGGCGGCGAGGCGACGGCGCTGGCCAAGTGGGCCGGGCTGGGGCGGCGTTCGCCGCTGGTCGCGGCGGTCTTCGCGGTGTTCCTGCTGGCGTTCGCGGGCATCCCGCTGACCAGCGGGTTCGCGGGGAAGTTCGCGGTCTTCAAGGCGGCGGCGGAGGGCGGCGCGGGCGCGCTGGTCGTGATCGGCGTGCTGTCCTCGGCGATCGCGGCGTTCTTCTACATCCGGGTGATCGTGCTGATGTTCTTCAGCGAACCGACGCCGGAGGGCCCGACGGTGGCGGTGCCGAGCGCGCTGACCTCGGCCGCCATCGCGGTCGGGG
>NZ_JBHVHQ010000013.1:0-32256 GCF_042800135.1 Streptomyces sp. NPDC057654
GTATTTGTGGGCCGAAGTGCCGGGTCCCGTCGAAATTCCGGGTGAGCGGCCCGTAAATATACGGTCCCGGACCCCCGCCCCGGAGAGCCCGGCCCCGCACCACCCACTCAGCAGCAGCCGGCCCCCGGCAAGGTCCGCTTGTTACGGGCGGCAAGATTACGAGCGGCAAGCTCCTCGTCGGCCGGATACCCGACCTCTTCCAGAGTCAGCCCATGCGGCCGGACGACATGCACAGCGGAGTCCCGCACCCCGGCGGCCAGCACCTTCCCCGGCCACTCGACGCCCCGGTGCCCATCACCCACAAACAGCAACGCCCCTACCAAGGACCGCACCATGTTGTGACAAAAAGCATCAGCCCGCACACTCCCCGTAACCACCCCATCCGCCCCCCGCTCCCAGCGAAGCCACTGAAGCGTACGAATGGTGGTGGCCCCTTCACGCCGCTTGCAGTAAGCGGCGAAATCATGCTCGCCGAGCAGCGCGGCGGACGCCTCGTTCATCGCCTCGACGTCGAGCGGCCAGTCGTGCCACAGCACATGGCCGCGCAGCAGCGGATCGACGCCGCCCACATGATCGGTGACCCGGTACGCGTACCGCCGCCAGATCGCGGAGAACCGAGCGTTGAAAGCGGCCGGCGCCTCACCCGCCCGCCACACCCGCACATCATGCGGCAGCCGCCCGGCAAGCCGCCGCAACAGCTTCTCCGAGTGCTCGGCCCACACCGCCGCCGGCAGATCCACATGCGCGACCTGCCCGCGCGCGTGCACCCCGGAGTCCGTACGCCCGGCGACCGTCAGCTCCACGGGCTCGGCGAGCCGCAGCACGGTCCGCAGCGCGGACTCCAACTCGCCCTGTACGGTGCGCTGTTCACGCTGTCGGGCCCAGCCGGAGAAGTCCTTCCCGTCATAGGAAAGATCCAGCCGAACCCGCACGAAGCCGGGTGCCACCTCGTCGCTCACCACAAGATCCTCTCAACCTGCCTACCAAAGCGGACGGGCCCGCACCCCCTCTTCCAAGGGAATACGGACCCGTCCGTAGCACGCTCGACGAACGTCAGGCGTCCTTCGACTCCTCGACCGGAGCGTCCTCGACAGCCTTCTCACCCTCGGCGGCCTCAGCGGCCTTGGCCGCATCGGCGTCCTTGGCGGAACGCTTCGTGGCGGCCTCGGCCTCACCGACAGCGGACTGCTGCACGGTCAGGGCCTCGACGAGCTCGATGACGGCCATCGGGGCGTTGTCGCCACGACGGTTGCCGATCTTGGTGATGCGCGTGTAACCGCCGGGGCGGTTCTCGTAGCGCGGCGCGATCTCCGTGAAGAGCGTGTGGACGATGCTCTTGTCGGTGATCGTCTGAAGAACCTGGCGACGGTTGTGGATGTCGCCCTTCTTCGCCTTGGTCACCAGACGCTCGGCGACCGGACGGAGCCGGCGCGCCTTGGCCTCGGTGGTGGTGATGCGGCCGTGCTCGAACAGCGACTTCGCGAGGTTCGCGAGCAGGTGACGCTCGTGCGCGGCGCTGCCGCCCAGACGGGCGCCCTTGGCGGGCTTCGGCATGGTCTTTCTCCTTCATTTCTGCACCGGCCGTATCAGGTACCGATGTCAGTTCCCGACGAGCGGCTGCCCGCCGGAAGCATTCAGTGGTGCGCGTACCAGCCCGCGGCTCAGTACTGCTCGGTCTCCACGAACCCGGCATCCGCGTCGTCGTCGGCGCCAAAGGCGTCGGCGGCGGCGGTCGGGTCGAACCCGGGAGGCGAGTCCTTGAGCGCGAGGCCCATGCCGGCCAGCTTCGCCTTGACCTCGTCGATGGACTTCGCACCGAAGTTGCGAATGTCGAGGAGGTCGGCCTCGGAGCGGGCGACGAGCTCGCCCACCGAGTGGATGCCCTCACGCTTGAGGCAGTTGTACGAGCGGACCGTGAGCTCCAGCTCCTCGATCGGCAGCGCCAGATCGGCGGCGAGGGCGGCGTCCGTCGGGGACGGGCCCATGTCGATGCCCTCGGCGTCGATGTTGAGCTCGCGCGCCAGACCGAACAGCTCGACCAGCGTCTTACCGGCTGACGCCATGGCGTCGCGCGGCCGCATGGCCTGCTTGGTCTCGACGTCGACGATCAGCTTGTCGAAGTCGGTGCGCTGCTCGACACGGGTCGCCTCGACCTTGTACGTGACCTTGAGCACGGGCGAGTAGATGGAGTCGACCGGGATACGGCCGATCTCCTGGCCGACCTGCTTGTTCTGGACGGCGGAGACGTAGCCGCGACCGCGCTCGACGGTCAGCTCCATCTCCAGCTTGCCCTTGCCGTTGAGCGTGGCGAGGACGAGGTCGGGGTTGTGGACCTCGACGCCGGCCGGGGGCGCGATGTCGGCGGCGGTGACGAGGCCCGGGCCCTGCTTGCGCAGGTACATCACGACGGGCTCGTCGTGCTCGCTGCTGACGACGAGCTGCTTGATGTTGAGGATGAGGTCGGTGACGTCTTCCTTGACACCCGGCACGGTGGTGAACTCGTGCAGAACGCCGTCGATCCGAATGCTGGTGACAGCGGCACCGGGAATCGAGGACAGAAGAGTCCGACGGAGGGAGTTGCCGAGGGTGTAACCGAAGCCCGGCTCCAGCGGCTCGATCACGAACCGCGAGCGGTATTCGTCGACGACCTCTTCGGTCAGCGACGGACGCTGAGCGATAAGCATGTGTGTGTTCCTTCATTCGTGGACGCCCGCTATTTGACGCCCGCTGCAATACAAGGGTACGGGCGGTACGGCCCCGATGACCAGAAATCGGGGTCGCACCGCCCGCGACCGTGAGCTGTGCCTACTTGGAGTAGAGCTCGACGATCAGCTGCTCCTGCACCTGGGTGTCGATGACCGGGCGCTCGGGCAGGGAGTGCACCAGGATCCGCAGGTTCGACGGGTTCGACTCCAGCCACGCGGGCACGGTCTTCTCGCCGGCCTCGGCGCGGGCGACCACGAAGGGGGTCATCTCGCGCGAGGACTCGCGGACCTCGATGATGTCGTTGACGGCCACGCGGGCCGACGGGATGTCGGTCTTGCGGCCGTTGACAACGATGTGTCCGTGACGCACCAGCTGACGGGCGTGGTCGCGGGACTTGGCGAAGCCTGCCCGGTAGACCACGTTGTCGAGGCGGGTCTCAAGGATGCGCAGAAGGTTCTCACCGGTCTTGCCGGTCTTCTGGTTCGCTTCCTTGTAGTAGTTCACGAACTGCTTCTCAAGGACACCGTAGATACGGCTGCACTTCTGCTTCTCACGAAGCTGGAGCAGGTACTCGCTGTCCTTGGTGCGCCCGCGACCGTGCTCACCCGGGGGGTAAGGACGGATCTCGATCGGGCACTTCGCGCTCTCGCACTTGCTCCCCTTGAGGAAGAGCTTCTGCTTCTCCCGACGGCAACGCTTGCAGTCGGCCCCGGTGTAACGCGCCATATTGTGTTATCTCCTACTTCAGCTGGTCAGACGCGGCGGCGCTTCGGCGGGCGGCAGCCGTTGTGCGGAGTCGGAGTGACGTCCTGGATCGAACCCACCTCCAGGCCGGTGGCCTGGAGCGAGCGGATCGCGGTCTCACGGCCGGAGCCGGGACCCTTGACGAACACGTCGACCTTGCGCATGCCGTGCTCCTGCGCGCGGCGGGCGGCCGACTCGGCGGCCATCTGCGCGGCGAACGGAGTCGACTTGCGCGAGCCCTTGAAGCCGACGTGGCCGGCGGAGGCCCAGGAGATCACGTTGCCCGTGGGGTCGGTGATCGAGACGATCGTGTTGTTGAACGTGCTCTTGATGTGGGCGTGCCCGTGAGCGACGTTCTTCTTTTCCTTGCGGCGCACCTTCTTGGCTGCGCCCTGTCGGCCCTTCGGAGGCATGTATTACTCCCGTGGAGGTGGTCGGTCCTACAGCGAAGACCGCTGGTGGGCGTCCGCTGAGGACTACTTCTTGCCCGGCTTCTTCTTGCCGGCGATCGCGCGACGCGGGCCCTTGCGGGTGCGGGCGTTGGTGCTGGTGCGCTGACCGTGGACGGGCAGGCCACGGCGGTGACGCAGACCCTGGTAGCAGCCGATCTCGACCTTGCGGCGGATGTCGGCCTGGATCTCGCGACGGAGGTCACCCTCGGTCTTGAGGTTGGCGTCCACGTACTCGCGGATCTTGACCAGGTCCTCTTCGGCCAGGTCGCGAACGCGGGTGTCGGGGTTCACACCGGTGTTCTCCAGGGTCTCCTTGGCACGGGTGCGACCAATGCCGAAGACGTAGGTGAGGGCGACCTCCACGCGCTTTTCACGCGGGAGGTCAACGCCTGCGAGGCGTGCCATTGATGTGGCTCCTGTGAGGTTCGGAGGTCTTCCGCAGCACCGTTCCCGTAAGAGTTACGAGCCGGGTCCCCGGCCTCCGCCGGGGGTGTCGTCCCCTCGCGGCCGTGCGGCGAGGGGTCGGGTGTCTGCGTATGTACGTTTCGCTGTGCGTCGCGCGAAGTACTGCGAAGTGCGGGTGGTCGTGCGTCAGCCCTGGCGCTGCTTGTGGCGCAGGTTGTCGCAGATGACCATGACCCGGCCGTGACGGCGGATCACCTTGCACTTGTCGCAGATCTTCTTGACGCTCGGCTTGACCTTCATGGGATGTCAGGTTCTCCGGGTCAGTGCCGACGCCCCGCGGTGAAACGGGACGCGAGCAAGATCTACTTGTATCGGTAGACGATCCGGCCACGCGTCAGGTCGTACGGGGAAAGCTCCACCACGACCCGGTCATCCGGGAGGATACGGATGTAGTGCATCCGCATCTTGCCGCTGATGTGCGCGAGGACCTTGTGACCGTTCTGGAGCTCTACCTTGAACATCGCGTTCGGCAGAGACTCGATCACGGTGCCCTCGATCTCGATGGCACCTTGCTTCTTGGCCACGCTTCGCCTTTCGAATCGGCTACCTTGATCGGCTCGCGGCGTGCGCGAAGGCAAGCGAGAGCCGACGTGTCAGTCTACGTCAGGGCACCCGGAAAGACGAATCCGGGATTATTGCCCAGTCGCGAAGATCCTTAAGCCAGGGGGTCCGGGGCCGTCTCGATGCCGTACTCGGCGAGCTTGGCCTTGCCGCCGTCGACCGCGGTGAGGACCAGCGGGCCCTCCTCGGTCAGCGCCACCGAGTGCTCCCAGTGCGAGGACCAGGTGCCGTCGTCCGTCTTGACCGTCCAGTCGTCGGCCAGTACGTGCGTACGGGCGGTCCCCAGGCTGACCATCGGCTCGATCGCCAGGCAGAACCCCGGCACGAGCTTCGGCCCCTTGCCCCGCTTGCGCGAGACGTAGTTCAGCAGATGCGGGTCCATGTGCATCTCGGAGCCGATGCCGTGCCCGCCGTAGTCCTCGATGATCCCGTACTTGCCGGAGGCCGGCCGCGGCTGGCGGCGGATGTAGCCCTCGATGGCCCGCGAGACGTCGACGAGCCGGTTGCCCTTGCGGACGGCCGCGATGCCCGCCCACATCGACTCCTCCGTGACCCGGCTCAGCTCGCGCAGCTCCGGCGCGTGCCCCTCGCCGACGAACGCGGTGAAGGCGGCGTCACCGTGCCAGCCGTCCACGATCGCGCCCGCGTCGATGGAGATGACGTCCCCGTCCTTCAGCACCGTGTCGGTGTCCGGGATGCCATGCACCACGACATCGTTGACGGACGTGCAAATGGTGGCCGGGAAACCGCCGTACCCCAGAAAATTCGACTTCGCGCCGTGCTCGGCGAGCACCTTGCGCGAGGCGTCGTCCAGGTCCTTGGTGGTGGCGCCCGGCACGGCCGCCGCCCGCGTGGCCGCGTGCACCGCCGCGACGACCAGCCCCGCCTCGCGCATCTTCGCGATCTGTTCCGGGGTCTTGATCTCCACCATCCCGGCCAACGCCTTCCTATAGCTTCCACGTACAACACAACACTACGGCCGCGCCACCCAAGAGGGCACCGCGGCCGTAAACAACCCACAACCCAGCCCGTCCGACGCTTGAGGACCCCCCGAGCCGAGCCAAATCCAGCCCGTCCGGCGCTTGAGGACACCCCGAGCCGAGCCACAACCAGCCCGTCCGGCGCTTGAGGACCGGGGCCCGGGGCGGAGCCCCGAAAAGCCAAACGAAAGGGCGCAGCTACGCGGCCTGCGCCGCAATGGCCTCCATGGCCCGCCCAGTGACCTCAGCCACCTTCCCGAGCGCCGAAATCGTCACCACAAGCCCCTGCGCCTTGTAGTGGTCGACGATCGGCTCGGTCTCACTGTGGTAGACCTCCAGGCGCTTGCGGACCGTGTCCTCACTGTCGTCCTCGCGCTGGTACAGCTCGCCCCCGCACTTGTCGCACACGCCCTCCTGCTTCGGCGGGCTGTAGATCACGTGGAAGGTGTGGCTGCTGTCCGTACGGCAGGTACGCCGCCCGGCGATCCGCTTGACGACCTCGTCCTCGGGGACCTCCAGGTCCAGGACCGCGTCCAGCCCCAGCCCGTCGGCCTTGAGGAACGCGTCGAGCGCCTCGGCCTGCGCCAGGTTGCGCGGGAACCCGTCCAGCAGGAAGCCGCCCTCGGCGTCCTCCTGCCGCATCCGGTCCTCCGCCATCCCGATGGTGACCGAGTCCGGCACCAGGTGCCCGGCGTTCATGAACTCCTTGGCCTGCTCGCCCAGCGGAGTGCCCTGGCTCATGTTGGCGCGGAAGAGGTCGCCCGTGGAGATGTGCGGGATCGCGAGGTTCTTGGCCAGGTACGCGGCTTGCGTACCCTTCCCGGCTCCAGGAGGCCCGACGAGGACGATTCGCATCAGCGGAGGAACCCTTCGTAGTTGCGCTGCTGAAGCTGGCTCTCGATCTGCTTCACGGTCTCCAGGCCGACACCCACGATGATCAGGATGCTCGTCCCGCCGAACGGGAAGTTCTGGTTCGCATTGAGCGTCACCAGAGCGACGGTGGGCACCAGAGCGATCAGACCGAGGTAGAGAGAGCCGGGCCACGTGATGCGGTTCAGCACGTAGCTCAGGTACTCCGCAGTGGGACGACCAGCCCGGATGCCCGGGATGAAGCCACCATACTTCTTCATGTTGTCGGCGACTTCTTCGGGGTTGAAGGAGATTGCGACGTAGAAGAAGGCGAAGAAAACGATCAGCAGGAAGTACGTGACGATGTAGACGGGGTGGTCGCCCTTGACCAGGTTCTGCTGGATCCACACGGCCCAGCCGGCCTTCGAGCCGGTGAACTGGACGATCAGTGCGGGAATGTAGAGCAGCGACGAGGCGAAGATGACCGGGATGACACCGGCCTGGTTCACCTTGAGCGGGATGTACGTCGAGGTGCCGCCGTACGAGCGGCGGCCGATCATGCGCTTCGCGTACTGAACAGGGATGCGACGCTGCGCCTGTTCCACGAAGACCACCAGCGCGACCATCGCCAGGCCGCAGAGGATCACCAGGCCGAACTCCAGCCAGCCGCCGAGCAGCTTGCCCTGCATCTTGATGCCCCACAGGCCGCTGGGGAAGCCGGCGGCGATGGAGGTGAACATCAGGATGGACATGCCGTTGCCGATGCCGCGGTCGGTGATGAGCTCACCGAGCCACATCACGCAGGCGGTGCCCGCGGTCATCGTGACGACCATCGTGATCGTGGTGAAGATCGAGTGGTTCGGGACGATCTGGTTCCCGACGGTGCAGTTGCCGAAGAGCGCGCCCGTACGGGCGGTGGTGACCAGGCCGGCGCCCTGGAGCACCGCGAGGGCCACGGTCAGATAGCGGGTGTACTGGGTGATCTTGCCCTGCCCCGACTGGCCCTCCTTCTTGAGGGCCTCCAGGCGCGGAATCACTACGGTCAGCAGTTGGAGGATGATGCTCGCCGTGATGTACGGCATGATCCCGAGCGCGAAGATGGTGATCTGCAGCAGCGCGCCACCGCTGAACATGTTCACGAGGCCGAACAGGCCCTGCGCATTCTTGGACTGGTCCATGCACAGCTGGACGTTCTGGTAGTTGACCCCGGGAATCGGGATATGCGCCCCGAGCCGGAAGATCACCATGATGCCCAGCGTGAACAGCAGCTTCTTGCGCAGGTCGGGCGTCTTGAACGCCCGGGCGAACGCGGTGAGCACGGTGCCTCCTGCGCCCCTCACGCGACTGCGCGAGAGGTGACGGTCTTGAGGATCGACGGGGATACGTATCAGTCAAAATCCGCGCGAACAGGCCGCACGGAAGCCAACAGTGCACGCCACCTTACCGGCGACCATGCCCCCCTTGGAACGACCAACCGGGGATGCCCCTTTTGGGACATCCCCGGTTGATGGGATCAACGAGCTCAGATGAGCTCGGTGACGGTGCCACCGGCGGCGGCGATCTTCTCCTTGGCGGAGCCGGAGACGGCGTCGACCGTCACCTGAAGCGCCACGGAGAGCTCACCGGCGCCGAGCACCTTGACGAGCTCGTTCTTGCGCACCGCGCCCTTGGCGACCAGGTCGGCCACCGTGACCTCGCCACCCTGCGGGTAGAGCGCGGCCAGCTTCTCCAGGTTCACGACCTGGAACTGCTTGTGGGCGGGGTTCTTGAAGCCCTTCAGCTTCGGGAGGCGCATGTGGAGGGGCATCTGCCCGCCCTCGAAGCGCTCCGGAACCTGGTAACGGGCCTTCGTGCCCTTGGTACCACGACCCGCGGTCTTACCCTTGGACGCCTCACCACGACCCACACGGGTCTTGGCGGTCTTGGCGCCCGGGGCAGGACGGAGGTTGTGGACCTTCAGCGGGTTCTGCTCACCCATGTCAGTCGACCTCCTCGACCGTCACGAGGTGCCGCACGGTCTGCACCATGCCGCGGATCTCGGGGCGGTCCTCCTTGACAACCGTGTCGTTCAGGCGCTTGAGCCCGAGCGAGCGCAGGGTGTCGCGGTGGTTCTGCTTGCTGCCGATGTAGGACTTGGTCTGCGTGACCTTGAGGCGGGCCATTACGCACCCACCCCGGCACGCGCCCGCAGCAGAGCGGCGGGAGCGACGTCCTCCAGCGGCAGGCCACGACGGGCCGCGATCTCCTCGGGGCGCTGAAGCCCACGGAGCGCGGTCACCGTGGCGTGCACGATGTTGATCGGGTTCGACGAGCCGAGCGACTTGCTCAGCACGTCGTGGATGCCCGCGCACTCCAGCACGGCGCGCACCGGGCCACCGGCGATCACACCGGTACCGGGGGAAGCAGGCTTGAGCAGGACGACGCCCGCGGCCTTCTCGCCCTGGATGGGGTGCGGAATGGTGCCCTGGATACGCGGGACCTTGAAGAAGTTCTTCTTGGCCTCTTCCACGCCCTTGGCGATGGCCGCGGGAACTTCCTTGGCCTTGCCGTATCCGACACCTACGGTGCCGTCACCGTCGCCCACCACGACCAGCGCGGTGAAGCTGAAGCGGCGACCACCCTTGACAACCTTGGCGACACGGTTGATCGCGACAACGCGCTCAACGTATGCGGTCTTCTCGGCGGCAGCGCCACCGTCGCGACCCTTCCGGTCCCGCCGCTCGCCGCCACCGGCACCGCTCCCGCGGCGCTGGGGTCCAGCCATTGGAATTACCTCTCTCTGTTACGTCCGCTAGCTCCGGAACCGGGGCTTAGAACTTCAGCCCGGCTTCGCGGGCGGCGTCCGCCAGAGCGGCAATGCGCCCGGCGTACTGGTTGCCACCGCGGTCGAACACGACGGCCTCGACGCCGGCGGCCTTGGCACGCTCGGCGACCAGGGCGCCGACCTGCTGGGCCTGGGCGCTCTTGTCGGCCTCGCCGCCACGGATGGAGACGTCCAGGGTCGACGCCGACGCGAGCGTGTGGCCCGCGATGTCGTCGATGACCTGCGCCACCATGTGACGGTTGGAACGCGTCACGACGAGGCGCGGGCGCTCCGGCGTGCCGGAAATCCGCTTGCGTACGCGGATGTGGCGCCGCTTGAGGGCGGCACCCTTGCGGGCGTTACCCTTCGCGATCTTCACACCGTATGCCATGGCTTACTTACCAGCCTTTCCGACCTTGCGGCGGATGACCTCACCCGCGTACTTCACGCCCTTGGCCTTGTAGGGGTCGGGCTTGCGAAGCTTGCGGATGTTGGCGGCGACCTCGCCGACCTTCTGCTTGTCGATGCCCTCGACGCTGAGCTTGGTCGGGGACTCGACCTTGAAGGAGATGCCCTCAGGGGCCTCAACGAGGATGGGGTGGCTGTAGCCCAGCGAGAACTCCAGGTTGGAGCCCTTCGCCTGGACGCGGTAGCCGACACCGCTGATCTCAAGAGCCTTGCTGTAGCCCGTGGTCACGCCGGTGATCATGTTCGCCACCAGCGTGCGGGACAGGCCGTGCAGGGCCTTGTTCTGACGCTCGTCGTTCGGGCGGGTGACGCTGAGCACGCCGTCCTCACCCTTGGCGACCTCGATGGGCGCGGCGACGGTGTGGGAGAGGGAGCCCTTGGGGCCCTTCACCTGAACCGTGCGGCCATCGACGGTGACGTCCACACCAGCGGGAACCTGGATGGGCAGCCGTCCAATTCGCGACATTGGCTATTCCTCCGTTCCCGATTACCAGACGTAGGCGAGGACTTCCCCACCCACGCCCTTCTTGCTGGCCTGCTGACCGGTGAGGAGACCGTGGGACGTGGAGATGATCGCCACGCCCAGGCCGCCGAGCACCTTCGGCAGGTTGGTGGACTTTGCGTAGACCCGCAGGCCCGGCTTGGAGATGCGCTTGATGCCGGCGATCGAGCGCTCGCGGTTCGGGCCGAACTTCAGCTCAAGGGTGAGGCTCTTGCCGACCTCGGCGTCCTCGACCTTCCAGCCGGTGATGTAGCCCTCCTGCTGGAGGATCTCCGCGATGTGCGACTTGATCTTGCTGTGCGGCATGGCGACCTCGTCGTGGTACGCCGAGTTCGCGTTACGCAGACGGGTCAGCATGTCTGCGATCGGATCAGTCATGGTCATGAATTGGCCTTCGGCCTCTCTCGCCGCGGTTTCCTGTCTGCGCCATCCCTCTCCCCGGTCAAGGCCGGGACGGGTGCGGTGCGGGGACCTACGGCGTAGTAAGCGACTTTAAGCGGGCTGGGCCCGCGTGCGGTCATGGGCGGCGGGCGCCCAACCCTTCAACTCTACGCGAGTATTCGGGAGGGGCCCGCCGTCCAGGATGCTTACCGAGAGCCCTGGATTCCCAAGTCGGGAATTACCAGGAGCTCTTGGTCACGCCCGGCAGCTCGCCGCGGTGAGCCATCTCACGGAGGCACACACGGCACAGGCCGAACTTGCGGTAGACGGAGTGCGGCCGGCCGCAGCGCTGGCAGCGGTTGTACGCGCGCACAGCGAACTTCGGCTTGCGGGCGGCCTTAGCGATCAGTGCCTTCTTCGCCACGGTCAGTTCTCCTTGAACGGGAAGCCGAGGTGACGAAGCAGGGCCCGGCCCTCGTCGTCGTTGGTCGCCGTGGTGACCACGGTGATGTCCATACCCCGGACCCGGTCGATCTTGTCCTGGTCGATCTCGTGGAACATGACCTGCTCCGTGAGACCGAAGGTGTAGTTGCCCCGGCCGTCGAACTGCTTCGGGGACAGACCACGGAAGTCGCGGATGCGCGGCAGCGCGAGCGACAGCGTACGGTCCAGGAACTCCCACATGCGGTCACCGCGGAGGGTGACGTGGCAGCCGATGGGCTGCCCCTCGCGCAGCTTGAACTGCGCGATCGACTTGCGGGCCTTGGTCACGGCCGGCTTCTGGCCGGTGATCGTGGTGAGGTCGCGAATCGCGCCGTCGATCAGCTTGGAGTCGCGGGCGGCGTCGCCCACACCCATGTTGACCACGATCTTGGTCAGACCGGGGACCTGCATGACGTTCTCGTACGAGAACTGCTCACGCAGCTTGCCCACGATCTCTTCGCGGTAGCGCGTCTTGAGACGCGGCGCGTTGGTGGTGGCAGTCATCAGATGTCCTCACCCGTCCGCTTGGCAACGCGGATCTTGTTGCCCTCGTCGTCGAAGCGGTATCCGACGCGGGTGACGACCTTCTTGCCGTCCTTCTCCACGACGAGCTGAACATTGCTCACGTGGATGGGGGCCTCGGTCGTGACAATGCCGCCGGTCTTCGAACCACGAGCCGTCTGGCCGGCCTTGGTGTGCTTCTTGACCCGGTTGACACCCTCGACGAGGACGCGGTCGTCGGCGGGGTAGGCCACGATGACCTTGCCCTGCTTGCCCTTGTCCTTACCGGTGATGACCTGAACCAGGTCGCCCTTCTTGACCTTCATGGTTACAGCACCTCCGGCGCGAGCGAGATGATCTTCATGAACTTCTTCTCGCGCAGCTCACGGCCGACCGGGCCGAAGATGCGGGTGCCGCGAGGGTCACCGTCGTTCTTCAGAATGACGGCGGCGTTCTCGTCGAAGCGGATGTACGAGCCATCGGGACGGCGGCGCTCCTTGACGGTGCGCACGATGACCGCCTTGATGACGTCACCCTTCTTCACGTTGCCACCGGGGATCGCATCCTTGACGGTGGCGACGATGACGTCACCGATGCCCGCGTAGCGGCGACCCGAGCCACCGAGAACACGGATGCAAAGGATTTCCTTGGCACCAGTGTTGTCGGCGACCCGAAGTCGCGACTCCTGCTGGATCACGTCTATCTCCTGATCGTCTGCCGGTTCCCGGCGAGGTCCGTGAACGCGTCACGGACCTCACCGAGCCTGGCGGAACTCTCCTGAGGGAAACCCCTCCGGAATTACTTGGCCTTTTCGAGGATCTCGACGATCCGCCAGCGCTTCGTGGCGGACAGCGGCCGGGTCTCCATGAGGAGGACGCGGTCGCCGACACCGGCGGCGTTCTGCTCGTCGTGCGCCTTGAGCTTGTTCGTACGGCGCATGACCTTGCCGTACAGCGCGTGCTTGACGCGGTCCTCGACGGCGACGACGACGGTCTTGTCCATCTTGTCGCTCACCACGAGGCCCTCACGGGTCTTGCGGAAGCCGCGCTCGTTCGTCTCAGTCACATTCATCTCGCTCATCAGGCGCTCTCCACCGTCTCGATGCCGAGCTCGCGCTCACGCATCAGGGTGTAGATCCGGGCGATGTCCTTGCGGACGGCCTTCAGCCGGCCGTGGTTTTCGAGCTGTCCGGTCGCCGCCTGGAAGCGGAGGTTGAACAGCTCCTCCTTGGCCTCACGGAGCTTCGCGACGAGATCCTCGTCGTTCAGCTCACGCAGCTCGGTCGCCTTGGTACCGGCCGCCATCACGACTCACCTGCCTCGCGCCGCACGATGCGGCACTTCATCGGAAGCTTGTGGGCGGCGCGGGTCAGCGCCTCCTTAGCGACCTTCTCGTTCGGGTAGGACAGCTCGAACATCACCCGACCGGGCTTGACGTTCGCGATCCACCACTCCGGCGAACCCTTACCGGAACCCATGCGGGTCTCGGCAGGCTTCTTCGTGAGCGGCCGGTCCGGGTAAATGTTGATCCAGACCTTGCCGCCACGCTTAATGTGGCGGGTCATGGCGATACGGGCGGCCTCGATCTGACGGTTCGTCACGTAGGCCGGGGTCACCGCCTGGATGCCGTACTCACCGAACGCGATCTCGGTGCCGCCCTTGGCCATGCCCGAACGCTTCGGGTGGTGCTGCTTGCGGTGCTTGACCCTGCGAGGGATCAGCATGTCGGTCAGGCCTCCGTTCCGGTGCTCTCAGCGGCCGGAGCGGCAGCGGCCTCGGCCTTGGGGGCCTCGGCAGCGGGCGCCGACTGCTGCTGCGGCTTGCGGCCGCGGCCGCCGCGCTCGCCGCCACGACCGCCACGGGCCGGACGGTCGCTGCCGCCCGCGCCACCGCGGGACGGGCGGTTGCCCGCACGCGCCGCGGCGTTCTCGGCGCGGACCTCGGCGATGTTCTTGACGTCGCCCTTGTAGATCCAGACCTTCACGCCGATGCGGCCGAAGGTCGTCTTGGCCTCGAAGAAGCCGTAGTCCACGTTGGCGCGGAGCGTGTGCAGGGGCACACGGCCCTCGCGGTAGAACTCCGAGCGGGACATCTCGGCGCCGCCGAGACGGCCACCGCACTGGATCTTGATGCCCTTGGCGCCGGCCTTCATCGTCGACTGCATGCTCTTACGCATGGCACGACGGAAGGAGACACGCGAGGAGAGCTGCTCGGCGACGGCCTGGGCCACCAGCTGAGCGTCCACCTCGGGGTTCTTGACCTCAAGGATGTTCAGCTGAACCTGCTTGCCGGTCAGCTTCTCCAGCTCGCCGCGGATACGGTCGGCCTCCGCGCCGCGACGGCCGATGACGATGCCCGGCCGGGCGGTGTGGATGTCGACGCGGACGCGGTCACGGGTGCGCTCGATCTCGACCTTGGAGATGCCGGCGCGCTCCATGCCCTTCGTCATCATGCGACGAATGGCGACGTCTTCCTTGACGTAGTCCTTGTACAGCTTGTCGGCGTACCAACGCGACTTGAAGTCGGTGGTAATGCCGAGCCGGAACCCGTGCGGGTTAACCTTCTGGCCCATTACCGGGTTCCTTCCTTGCTGCTGACGACCACGGTGATGTGGCTGGTCCGCTTGCGGATCCGGTAGGCGCGGCCCTGGGCACGCGGACGGAACCGCTTCAGGGTCGGGCCCTCGTCGACGTACGCCTCGGAAATCACGAGGCTGTCGGCGTCGGTGTGGTCGTAGTTGTGCGCGGCGTTGGCAATGGCGCTGTCCAGCACCTTGCCCACCGGCACGCTCGCGGCCTGCGGGGCGAAACGCAGGACCGCCTGAGCCTCCGTGGCATCCATGCCACGGATAAGGTCCACCACGCGGCGGGCCTTCATGGGCGTGACGCGGATGTACCGCGCCTGGGCCCTGGCTTCCATGGTTGTCCCTTCGGTGTCAGTCATAGTCTTCGCACCCCGCCTTAGCGGCGCTTCGACTTGCGGTCGTCCTTGACGTGGCCGCGGAAGGTGCGGGTCGGCGCAAACTCGCCGAGCTTGTGGCCGACCATGGACTCGGTGACGAACACCGGAACATGGGTCTTGCCGTTGTGCACCGCGAGCGTGTGGCCGAGCATGGCCGGCACGATCATGGAGCGACGGGACCAGGTCTTGATGACGTTGTGGGTACCGGCCTCGTTCTGAACGTCCACCTTCTTGATCAGGTGGTCGTCGACGAAGGGCCCCTTCTTGAGACTACGCGGCATCTAAACCCGCTCCTAGCGCTTCTTGTTCGTCTTGCGGCGGCGGACGATGTACTTGTTGCTGGCCTTCTTCGGCGAGCGAGTACGACCCTCCTTCTGACCCCACGGCGAGACCGGGTGGCGACCACCGGAGGTCTTGCCCTCACCACCACCGTGCGGGTGGTCAACGGGGTTCATGGCGACACCGCGGACGGTCGGGCGAACGCCCTTCCAGCGCATACGGCCGGCCTTGCCCCAGTTGATGTTCGACTGCTCGGCGTTGCCGACCTCGCCCACAGTGGCGCGGCAGCGGATGTCGACCAGACGGACCTCGCCGGAGGGCATGCGCAGGTGGGCGTAGGTGCCCTCCTTCGCCAGCAGCTGGACCGAAGAGCCCGCGGAGCGAGCGATCTTCGCGCCGCCGCCGGGGCGCATCTCGATGGCGTGGATGACCGTACCCACCGGGATGTTGCGCAGCGGGAGGTTGTTGCCCGGCTTGATGTCGGCGCCGGGGCCGTTCTCGACCCGGTCGCCCTGCGAGAGCTTGGCCGGGGCGAGGATGTAGCGCTTCTCGCCGTCCACGTAGTGGAGCAGCGCGATGCGCGCGGTGCGGTTCGGGTCGTACTCGATGTGCGCGACCTTGGCCGGCACGCCGTCCTTGTCGTGACGACGGAAGTCGATCACGCGGTAGGCGCGCTTGTGGCCACCGCCCTGGTGGCGAACGGTCACACGACCGGCGTTGTTACGGCCGCCCTTGCTGTGCAGGGGGCGGACCAGCGACTTCTCCGGCGTGGACCGCGTGATCTCGACAAAGTCGGCGACGCTGGAGCCACGACGGCCCGGGGTCGTCGGCTTGTACTTGCGGATACCCATTTCTCAGTCCTCGTCCGATATCGGACGACTCGGACTCCGTTAGGAGACCGGGCCGCCGAAGATGTCGATTCGGTCGCCCTCAACGAGGGTCACGATGGCGCGCTTGGTGTCCTTGCGCTTGCCGAAACCGGTGCGGGTGCGCTTGCGCTTGCCCTGCCGGTTGATCGTGTTGACCCCGGAGACCTTGACCGAGAAGACCGCCTCGACGGCCTGCTTGATCTGGGTCTTGTTGGCACGCGGGTCGACGATGAACGTGTACTTGTTCTCGTCCAGCAGCGCGTAGCTCTTCTCGGAGACCACCGGCTTGACCAGGATGTCACGGGGGTCCGTGAAGGTCTTGCTGGTGATGACCGCTGCGGTCTCACTCATCAGGCTTCGCTCCCTTCGAGCTCAGCCTCGGAAGCGACAGCCTTGGCAGACGCGGCCGGACCGGCCACGAAGGACTCGAAGGCAGCCTGCGTGAAGACCACGTCGTCGGAGACGAGCACGTCGTACGTGTTCAGCTGGCCCGGCTCCAGGATGTGGACCTGGGGCAGGTTGCGGGCGGAGAGCCACGCGGCCTCGTCGGACCGGTCGGCTACCAGGAGCAGGTTCTTGCGCTCGCTGATCTTGCCGAACAGGGTCTTCGCGGCCTTCGTGGAGGCCTCGCCCTCGACCACGCCGGTGACGACGTGGACACGGGAGTGGCGCGCCCGGTCGGAGAGGGCGCCACGCAGGGCGGCGGCCTTCATCTTCTTGGGCGTCCGCTGCGAGTAGTCGCGCGGCACGGGGCCGTGCACGACGCCGCCGCCGGCGAACTGCGGGGCGCGGGTCGAGCCCTGACGGGCGCGGCCGGTGCCCTTCTGGCGGTACGGCTTCTTGCCGCCGCCGCGGACCTCGCCACGGGTCTTGGTCTTGTGCGTGCCCTGACGGGCAGCGGCCAGCTGGGCGACGACAACCTGGTGGATCAGCGGAATGCTGACCTGCGCGCCGAAGATCCCCTCGGGGAGTTCGACGGTCCCGGCCTTGTCGCCTGCCGGCGAAAGGATGTCAATGGTGCTCATCGGTTACCTCAGGCCCCCTTGGCCGCGGTACGGACCAGGACGAGGCCGCCATTCGGACCAGGAACCGCTCCCTTGATCAGGAGCAGGCCCTTCTCCGCGTCAACGGCGTGAACGGTCAGGTTCTGGGTGGTGACCCGCTCGTTGCCCATGCGGCCCGCCATGCGCAGGCCCTTGAACACGCGGCCCGGGGTGGCGCAGCCACCGATGGAGCCGGGCGAGCGGTGCTTGCGCTGGGTGCCGTGACCGGCGCCCAGGCCCTTGAAGTTGTGACGCTTCATGACACCGGCGAAGCCCTTGCCCTTGCTCTTGCCGGTGACGTCGACCTTGACGCCCGACTCGAACACGGCGGCGGTGACCTCCTGGCCGAGCGTGTACTCGGCGGCGTCGGAGGTCCGCAGCTCCACCAGGTGGCGGCGCGGGGTCACGTCGGCCTTGGCGAAGTGGCCCTTGAGGGGCTTGTTCACCTTGCGCGGGTCGATCTCGCCGAAGGCGATCTGGACCGACTCGTAGCCATCGACATCGTTCTTGCGGACCTGGGTCACGACGCAGGGCCCGGCCTTGACGACGGTCACCGGGACGACCCGGTTGTTCTCGTCCCAGACCTGGGTCATGCCGAGCTTCTCGCCCAGGACGCCCTTAATCTGCTTAGCCATCTCGCGCGTCACCTCAGAGCTTGATCTCGATGTCGACGCCCGCCGGCAGGTCGAGGCGCATGAGCGAGTCAACCGTCTTCGGCGTGGGGTCGAGGATGTCGATGAGGCGCTTGTGCGTACGCATCTCGAAGTGCTCGCGCGCGTCCTTGTACTTGTGCGGCGACTTGATGACGCAGTACACGTTCTTCTCTGTGGGCAGCGGCACCGGGCCCGCGACCGACGCACCAGTCCGAGTCACCGTCTCGACGATCTTCTTCGCCGAGGAGTCGATGACCTCGTGGTCGTAGGCCTTGAGCCGGATGCGGATCTTCTGTCCCGCCATGGCTACTTCGTAGTCCTGTCTCTCGTAACGCTCTGGGACTCGGTTGGTATGTACGCGCCTTCCCTCCGACCCACGCGGTCGGGCGTGTCGCACCCCTTCCGATTGAATCCCTCAAGAAGAGGAATTCCCTGCGAAGGGGTTCGTGGGGGAAAGCACCCACCGAGTGCCTGGCCGGGACCGCGCTGACGCTTCCCGGAAGATTCCCGTACTTCCACCCTGATCCTCCGGAGACGGAGCAGCGGGGTGACGAGTACTGCGGGACTCGCTTCCAGTCCTCCCGGCGGGAGGCGCGCAGCATCGGCACTCAACCGAGCAACCCCGACAGTCTGCCATACGGGGCACAAGGCTGGCCAATCGAAGCGGAGCAGCGTACCCCACTCCTACGCACCGCAAGCGCGCGCTCCCCCGGCGCGTCCCTCTACCCCACCAATAGTCACCCGCAGTCCCCTAACTCACTACATGGAGTGAAAGACTGCCAATAAGCGCATAACTCACCTGGACGGCCCATAGCGTCCGCCCCATGGTCAGCTCATCCCATGAGGCGATGCACCGGATCTTCCAGGAGGACCCGGGGATCTTCTCCCGTACCTTCCGGGCGCTCGGCATCCCTTTCGGCGACCCCGTAGCGGTGTCGCTCCTGCCCACGGATCTCACGGAAACCAAGCCGCTGGAACGCCGGGTGGACACCCTGCTGCGGTTCGACACGGCGGAGGACGACGGGTTCCTCCTGCTCGTGGAGGCCCAGGGGAAAAGGGACTCCGCCAAGCCGGCGAGCTGGGCTTACTACTTGGCCCACCTGTGGTCCAAGTACGGCACGCCGCCCGTGCTCCTGGTCGTATGCCAGGACAAGACCACCGCCGCCTGGGCCTCCGGCCCCTTCACCATCGGCCCCGCCCAGTGGCCCGCACTCACGCTCCGGCCGCTCGTCCTGGGCCCGCACAACGTCCCGGTCATCACCGACGTCTCCGTCGCCGCCCGCGACATCCCGCTGGCGACGCTCTCAGCCATCACTCACGGTCGCGAACCGAATGCCGATGCCATACTGAAAGCCCTCGCTTCGGCCCTGAAGACAGCCGACCAGAAAACCGCTCGCATCTTCATCGAACTCACCGAACTCGGCCTGGGCGAAGCCCCGGCAGCTCAGACCTGGAGGGACCTCATGGCGGCCGACCTCTCTTTCTTCCGGTCAGTAACCTCCCAGAATCTACGGGCCGAGGGGCTGGCCACGGCGGTCCTGTTCCTCCTCGACCAGCGCGGCATCGACGTCTCCGACGAAGCACGGAAACGCATCACCGACTGCCACGACCACGAAACACTCATCACCTGGCTGGCGCGCGTCTACACCACCGAATCGACCGCGGACCTCTTCGAAGACGACGAGGCCTGACGTCGGTGCCCCTCTCCTTCACGGACGCCCTCGTAGAGCTCTGAGCCCCGCCCGCAAGGGCCACCGGCACCACCCCTCCGGCGCGGAACCCGCAGGTTTCGCGCCGGAGCTGTACCCGGCGCCGGTACGTACCGGTGTCATCACTTTTCAGCATGCGCATCTGCGGACACGCTAAGTGATGTGAATCACGAATCTGTCGCTCAGCGCAGCGCCCCCCACCCGGTCCCCCCCACCCGTCGATTCCGCGTCCAGCTGTCCCCCACCCGCCGCGGCGCCCGGCTGGCCCGATTGCTCGCGACGGAGCAGCTCCGCTCGTGGGGGCTGCCGTTCGAGGCGGGGGAGCAGGTCGTCGCGGAGCTGGCCGCGAACGCCGTGTCGCACGGCCGCGTGCCGGGCCGCGATTTCCGCCTCGGCATGACGGTGACCGCGAGCACTCTCCGTATCGAAGTCACCGACGCCCGCGGCGACCGCGCCCCGGCCGCCGCCGCCCCCGCGGCGGCCCCGGAGGCCGAGGAGACGGGCCGCGGCCTCCTCCTGGTCCAGGCGTACGCCGACCGCTGGGGTACGGAGCCGGGCCCGGCCCCCTGCAAGAGGGTCTGGGCGGAGCTCGACCTTCCGGCCCCGTACCGGGTCCGCGAGCTGCCCCCCGCCGGACCTCGGAGGTAGCGGTGCGTGCCGGTGCGCCGGGCCCCCGGAACCACCCCCGCCGGTACTCCGACCGGCGGCTATGTCAATCCGCCCCGCCGGGATACGAGAGAATATGTGCTTGTCCATTTCGTAACCGGCTTTGTCCCGGTCTTGGGCAACCTACGCGAATCTCTCACCGTCCCTTATCACGCACGGGGCAGCCGGGGCTTGCGTGCTGCACAAAGGGACGGAGTCACGGAGTTGAACATCTCAGAGCGCTCGGGCATATCACGCCGGTCCGCGCTGGCCGGGCTCGCCGCGGCCACAGCGGTCGCGGCGGCGGGATGCAGCGGCGGCGGTAGCGGAAAGTCGTCGGCTTCCGCTTCGCCCGTGCGTGCCGTCAACCCGAACGCCACCGAGTCTTTCACGGGCGACAAGAAGTCGCTGCTGCTCCAGGTCATGGCCCACCCCGACGACGACCTGTACTTCATGAACCCGGACGCCGAGCACATCGTCCGCTCCGGCGTCCCGGTCGTCTCCGTGTACGTGACGGCCGGCGAGGCGATAGGCAAGAACTGGATCAAGGGCATGCCGAAGTCCAAGCCGGACAAGGCCGCCTACTCCTCCTCGCGCCACCAGGGCCTGCGCCAGGCGTACGCGACCATGCTCGGCGTGGACAAGTTCACGCCCTGGCAGAAGTCGGTCATCGACCTGCCCGGCGGCGTCAAGGCCGAGGCCAACGTGTTGTCGCACGGCAAACTCCACGCTCAGTTGATCTTCCTCAACATCGCGATGCTCTCCGCCGGCGAAACGCGAATACCGGCCCTGTGGGACAAGCCCGGCGCCGTGATGCAGTCGATGGCCGCCGCCGACTCGCCGTGCCAGACGGTCTGCAAGTACACCCACGACACCCTCGTCGACGTGCTGGCCGGCATCATGGACCGCTTCAAGCCGACCGTGATCCACACGATGGACCCGGACCCCGAGTTCCAGGTGCACGACGCCACGCACCCCAAGGACAACGACTACGGCTCGTGCTCCGACCACCGGGACCACACCCCGACGGCGCTCTTCACCTGGAAGGCCATGTCGCAGTGGGTGGCCGACGCCACCAAGCGCGACCACAAGGCCCCGCCGTTCACCACGACGTCCTTCCGCGGCTACTACAACCAGCGCTGGCCGCACAATCTCCCGCTGGACGTCGTCGAGCAGAAGCGCACGCTCGTCAACGCGTACGGCGGCGACCCGCACTGGGACTGCGGCAACCCCGGCGGCTGCGGCGACTACGGCCAGGGCGGCGACCGCTCGATGCGCAACCGCAAGGCGTGGATCCGCTCCACCCACTACCGCTACCCCGGCGCCCTGCCCGCCGCGTCCACCGACAAGGCCGGCCGCCTGGAGGCGTACAGCGTGCTGGGCACCCAGGCGGTCCGCTGGCGCGAGACCAGCCCCGGCAGCGGCCGCTGGGCCACCCCGCAGAACCTCGGCGGCGGCCCGCTCGCCCCCACGCTGTCCTCCGTCAAGGACTCCAAGGGCCGCCGGCTCATCTTCGCGCTGCGCTTCTCCGCCCTCGAAGGCGAGGGCCGCGCGAACACCCGCGAGATCGTCGTGCTGGAGCAGCGCTCCCCCGACGGCCCCTTCAAGGCCTGGACCGGTCTCGGCAACCCCGAACGCAAGGCCTGGCGCGGGAGACGCGTCGGCTGCCCCACCGCGATCGCCACCCCCGACGGCCGGGTGCACCTGTTCGCCCGTACGGCCGACAAGGGCCTCGCCACCCGCGTCCGCGAGCCGAACGGCCACTGGAGCGGCTGGAAGGACATCGGCGGCGCCGAGATCCAGGAGGGCGTGACCGTGATGCTGGACAAGCAGAAGCGCGTCCACGTCTTCGGCCCCGGCCGCGACTCCGTCCACCACTGGACCCAGGACGCCCCCGGCCAGGCCGTCTACTTCCAGCCGCTGGATGGCCTGCCGCAGCCCGGCGGCCAGCCCGGCGCCACGCTCGCCCCGGACGGGTCGATCACCGTCGTCTACCGCACCCCCGCCGCCGTACAGCCCGTCGTGCACACCTTCACGCCGCCGGAGGTGGGCGGCGACGCCCAGCAGACGGCGGCCGACATCGACGCGAAGTCGATGACGAGCAGCAAGCTCAAGCACTTCGACGGCTACGGGCCGATCGGCGCGCACACGCTGGCCGTGCGCGGCAGCAAGGACTCCGTCATGATGCTGGGCCGCGCCACCAACGGCGGTGTGCAGCTCCAGGACGGCGTCTCCCCCGGCGCCACGCCGCTGCGCTCGCCCGCCAAGTTCGTGCCGGTGGGCACCGTCTCGCTGCTGGCGGACGCCGATCAGAAGCTGTGCGTCGTGGGCATGGGCCCGGAGGCGGTGCCGTGGATCTGGCGCCCGAAGATCGACGACCACGCGTAACCCGTAGCCCGTAAGGCCGCCCGAGGCCCGTACGCCCTTCCCGGCGCGTACGGGCCTTCGCCTTGCCCGCCCGCGGTACGGGTCCACCCGCGGTACGGACGTACGTACGCTCCCGGACCTGCGAGAACGCGAAAAGCCAGAGGCCCTGCCCACCGAAGTGGACAGGGCCTCTGGCGTACAGCTCCGAAGAGCGGTCAGATCAGCCGGATCGTCACTTGACGATCTTGGTGACCTGGCCGGCGCCCACGGTCCGGCCACCCTCACGGATGGCGAACTTCAGGCCCTCCTCCATGGCGACCGGCTGGATCAGCTGGACGGACATGGCGGTGTTGTCGCCCGGCATGACCATCTCGGTGCCCTCGGGGAGGGTCACGACGCCGGTCACGTCCGTGGTACGGAAGTAGAACTGCGGGCGGTAGTTGTTGAAGAACGGGGTGTGGCGGCCACCCTCGTCCTTCGACAGGATGTACGCCTGCGCCTCGAACTCCGTGTGCGGGGTGACCGAGCCGGGCTTGATGATGACCTGGCCGCGCTCGACGTCCTCGCGCTTGATGCCGCGGAGCAGCAGACCGACGTTCTCACCGGCCTGACCCTCGTCCAGCAGCTTCCGGAACATCTCGATGCCGGTGACCGTGGTCGTGGTCTTGTCCTGCTTGATGCCGATGATGTCGACGGTCTCGTTGACCTTGAGGATACCGCGCTCGATACGGCCGGTGACGACCGTACCGCGACCGGTGATCGTGAAGACGTCCTCGATCGGCATCAGGAACGGCTTGTCGACGTCACGCTCGGGCTGCGGGATGGCGCTGTCGACGGCCTCCATCAGGTTCAGGACCGACTGGCCCCACTCCTTGTCGCCCTCCAGCGCCTTCAGCGCGGAGACCTTGACGACCGGAAGCTCGTCGCCCGGGAACTCGTACTCGGAGAGGAGCTCACGGACCTCAAGCTCGACGAGCTCCAGGATCTCCTCGTCGTCCACCATGTCGGCCTTGTTCAGGGCGACGACGATGTACGGCACGCCGACCTGGCGGGCCAGGAGCACGTGCTCCTTGGTCTGCGGCATCGGGCCGTCGGTCGCGGCGACCACGAGGATGGCGCCGTCCATCTGCGCCGCACCCGTGATCATGTTCTTGATGTAGTCCGCGTGACCGGGGCAGTCGACGTGCGCGTAGTGACGGTTCTCCGTCTGGTACTCGACGTGCGCGATCGAGATCGTGATACCGCGCTGGCGCTCCTCAGGAGCCTTGTCGATCTGGTCGAAGGCCGAGGCCTCGTTCAGGTCCGGGTACGCGTCGTGCAGCACCTTGGTAATCGCCGCGGTCAGCGTCGTCTTACCGTGGTCGATGTGACCGATGGTGCCGATGTTGACGTGCGGCTTAGTCCGCTCGAACTTCGCCTTCGCCACTGGGGTCCTCCTGTGGAGTGGTTCTGGTACGCCTTACTTCATCGGCGCCAGGTGATCTTTGCTGGGGTGCCGTCCGCCGGGGCTTCCGCGGCATTCCTTACGGACTGCTGAGGAATGCCCCGGCATTCGGTTTCTAGCCTAAGGTGTGCGCCTCGTCCGTGCGGACGAGGTCACTCGCCCTTGGCCTTGGCGATGATCTCCTCGGCGACGTTCCGCGGAACCTCGGCGTAGGAGTCGAACTGCATCGAGTAGCTTGCGCGACCCGAGGTCTTGCTGCGGAGGTCTCCGACGTAGCCGAACATCTCCGACAGCGGAACCAGACCCTTGACGAGCTTGGCGCCGCTGCGGTCCTCCATGGACTGGATCTGCCCACGGCGGGAGTTGATGTCACCGATGACATCGCCCATGTAGTCCTCGGGGGTGGTGACCTCGACGGCCATCATCGGCTCAAGCAGAGCCGGCGACGCCTTGCGGGCACCTTCCTTGAACGCCATGGAACCGGCGATCTTGAACGCCATCTCGGAGGAGTCGACGTCGTGGTAGCCACCGTCGAGCAGTGTCACCTTGACGCCGGTCAGCGGGTAGCCGGCGAGAACGCCGAACTGCATGGCCTCCTGGCAGCCCTGGTCCACGGACGGGATGTACTCCCGCGGGATCCGGCCACCGGTGACCTTGTTCTCGAACTCGTACCCGTCGCCTTCGAGGGGCTCGATCGCCATCTGCACCTTGGCGAACTGGCCGGAACCACCAGTCTGCTTCTTGTGCGTGTAGTCGATGCGCTCGACGGCCTTGCGCAGCGTCTCGCGGTACGCGACCTGCGGCTTGCCGACGTTCGCCTCGACCCGGAACTCCCGGCGCATCCGGTCGACCAGCACGTCGAGGTGGAGCTCGCCCATCCCCTTGATGATGGTCTGGCCGGTCTCCTCGTCGGTGACGACCTGGAAGGACGGGTCCTCCTCGGCGAGACGCTGGATGGCGACACCCAGCTTCTCCTGGTCGCCCTTGGACTTCGGCTCGATGGCGACCTCGATCACCGGAGCGGGGAAGTTCATGGACTCCAGGATCACCGGCTGGGCCGCGTCGCAGAGGGTCTCGCCCGTGGTGGTCTGCTTGAGACCCATGACGGCGACGATGTCGCCGGCGCCCACGCCTTCGATCTCCTCACGCTTGTTCGCGTGCATCCGGTAGATCTTGCCGATGCGCTCCTTCTTGCCCTTCACGGAGTTCATCACCTGGGAGCCGGTCTCCATACGGCCGGAGTACACCCGGACGAAGGTGAGCTTGCCCAGGTGCGGGTCGCTCGCGATCTTGAAGGCCAGGCCGGAGAACGGCTCGTCCTCGGACGGACGACGCTTGATGACCTCGTTCTCGTCCTTGACGGAGTGGCCCTCGACCGCGTCGACGTCCAGCGGCGACGGCAGGTAGCGCACGACGGCGTCGAGCAGCGGCTGCACGCCCTTGTTCTTGAACGCGGTACCGCAGAACACGGGGGTGACCGTGACGGTGCCCTCGGCGCCGGTCGAGGCGATGGTGATGCGGCGGATGGCCTCCATCAGCTGGTCCTGGGTGGGCTCCTCGCCCTCCAGGTACAGCTCCATCATGGCCTCGTCGTTCTCGGCGACGGCTTCGAGCAGCTTGCCGCGCCACTCCTCGGCGGCCTCCGTGTGGGTGTCCGGGATGTCGACGGTGTCGTACATCTCGCCCTTGGCGGCCTCGGCGTTCCAGACCAGCGCCTTCATGGAGACGAGGTCGACGACGCCCTTGAAGTCGGCCTCGGTGCCGATCGGGAGCTGCATGACCAGCGGCACCGCACCGAGGCGGTCGACGATCATGTCGACGCAGCGGTGGAACTCGGCGCCGGTGCGGTCGAGCTTGTTGACGAAGCAGATACGCGGCACGCCGTAGCGGTCGGCCTGCCGCCACACCGTCTCGGACTGCGGCTCAACACCGGCGACGCCGTCGAACACCGTCACGGCACCGTCGAGCACGCGCAGCGAACGCTCCACCTCGACGGTGAAGTCGACGTGGCCCGGGGTGTCGATGATGTTGATGGTGTGGTCGACGTCGTTCAGCGGCCAGTGGCAGGTCGTCGCGGCAGACGTGATCGTGATGCCGCGCTCCTGCTCCTGCTCCATCCAGTCCATCGTGGCAGCGCCGTCGTGGACTTCACCGATCTTGTAGGAGACACCGGTGTAGAACAGAATCCGCTCGGTGGTGGTCGTCTTGCCCGCGTCGATGTGGGCCATGATCCCGATATTGCGGACCTTGGCCAGGTCAAGCGAAGTGGTGGCCATATGGCTCAGTCTTCTCTCGGTCTCGATGTGGGTAGCGACTACCAGCGGTAGTGCGCGAAGGCCTTGTTGGACTCGGCCATCTTGTGGGTGTCCTCACGCTTCTTCACAGAGGCGCCGAGACCGTTGGAGGCGTCCAGCAGCTCGTTCATGAGGCGCTCGGTCATGGTCTTCTCGCGGCGGGCGCGGGAGTACCCGACGAGCCAGCGCAGCGCGAGGGTGGAGGCGCGGCCCGGACGGACCTCGACCGGCACCTGGTAGGTCGCGCCACCGACACGGCGGGACTTGACCTCCAGGGCGGGCTTGATGTTCTCCAGCGCGCGCTTGAGCGTGATGACCGGGTCGTTGCCGGTCTTCTCGCGCAGTCCCTCCATGGCGCCGTAGACAATGCGCTCGGCGGTGGAGCGCTTGCCGTTCAGCAGGACCTTGTTGATGAGGGAGGTCACCAGAGGAGAGCTGTAGACCGGGTCAATGATGACCGGGCGCTTCGGGGCGGGGCCCTTACGAGGCATTCTTACTTCTCCTTCTTGGCGCCGTACTTGCTGCGAGCCTGCTTGCGGTTCTTGACACCCTGGGTGTCAAGCGAACCGCGGATGATCTTGTAACGAACACCCGGCAGGTCCTTCACACGGCCACCACGCACGAGCACGATGGAGTGCTCCTGCAGGTTGTGTCCCTCACCCGGAATGTAGGCCGTAACCTCGATACCGCTGGTCAGGCGCACACGGGCAACCTTGCGCAGGGCCGAGTTCGGCTTCTTCGGGGTGGTCGTGAAGACGCGCGTGCAGACGCCGCGGCGCTGGGACGAGCCCTCAAGCGCGGGCGTCTTGTTCTTCTCGACCTTGTCCTGCCGGCCCTTCCGGACCAGCTGCTGGATCGTAGGCACCGTTTCTCCGGTTTCTGTGTGCCGATCTCGATAAAACTAACCTGAGGCGCTTCTCCGACCCACGCGGTCGGGTGTGTCGCACACTCCATGCCGCGCCTCACACCGCGGAAAACGGTGGAAAGTGCTTAGTGGATCGGCGGCTTGTCCTCGATGTCCCGTACGGACGAGTGCACGCACAAGGACCCGGGCACACCCCAGGCACAAGGTCTGAGCGTACCTACCTCATCCACTTCGGTCAAAACAAATGCCGCTCGCCGGGACACGCCGGGCCATCGCCTTGCTTCCAGCGTCGCACACGGCTGTGAAGTCGGCCGTTTCCCCTTCCTCAGTCGTTCTCCTGCACTACGTTGACGCGTTGCGGACGAACATCGGTGAGCGTTGCGGGGGCACGGAGCCATGGGTGACACGTGGGGCGGCGACGGCGCTCTCGACGATCGGGTGCCCTATCTGGCCCGTCTCGAACACGACGACCGCGCCGCCCTCATCGCGCTCGGCCGCCCGCTGCGCTACGCATCCCGCGCCGTCGTCATCCACCAGGACGAGCCCTCCACCCACGTCCTGCTGCTCCTGCGCGGCTGGACCAAGGTCACCGCCTCCGCCGCCAACGGCTACGAGGCGCTGCTCGCCCTGCGCGGCCCCGGCGACATCCTCGGCGAGACCGCCGCCATCAGCGAACGCCCGCGCTCGGCCACCGTGACCGCCCTGGAGGACATCGAGGCCGTCGCCCTCGACCGCGAGCGGTTCACCGCCTACCTGGAGCACACCCCGCGCGCCGCCTTCCAACTGCTGCGCCTCACCTTCGACCGGCTGCACCACGGCGACCGCCGCCGCCTCGAATTCGCCGCGCTCACCGTGCGCGAACGCCTCGCCGTCCTCCTGCTGGACCTGGCCCGTACGCACGGCAGACGGACCGCCGAGGGCATCGAGCTGGCCGTCCCGCTCAGCCAGCAGGAGATCGCGGGCTCCGTCGGGGCCTCGCGCGAGGCGGTCGCCCGGCTGCTCAAGGAGTACCGGGAACGGCAGGCCGTCATCACCCGCCGCCGCACCCTCGTCATCGTCCGGCCCGAGCTGCTGCGGCGGACGGGGCGCGCGCTCTGAGTACCTCCCCCAACCCCCGGCCGCCCTTCTGTGCACACGGTCACACTCCGTCCGCGTCATCCGCCCTCCCGCGCCGGAGCGCCGACCGGCACTGTGCTGACCACCGGCCCCGACAGCGGCCCGCACCGAACAGCGAGAGGGAACCATGACCGAACCCGTCAACCGCACCATCCTGCTCTTCGACATCGAGAAGTTCGGTCAGCGGGACGACGTGGAGCAGACCTTCATGCGCCGCATGCTGCACACGGTCGTCGAGGACACCCTGACCGCCGCGGGCGTCGAGCCGACCGCGCAGCACCGCGAGGACCGGGGCGACTGCGTCATGGCGCTGATCAGCCCCGAGATCGCCAAGCCGCGGCTGCTGCGGGCGCTGCTGACGCAGACCCCCACCCTGCTGCACGCCGACAACCGGCTCGCCGCCGCCAGCGCGCAGGTCCGGCTGCGGATCGTCGTCGCGTCCGGCGAGGTCGCCCTGCATCCGCAGCCCGGCACGCTCGGCGGGGCCGTCGGGCACGATCTGAACCAGGCGTTCCGGCTGCTGGACGCGGAGCCGCTGCGGGCCGCGCTGCGTGAGCGGTCCGAGCAGAGCGTGCTGTGCGTCTCCGACTCCGTCTATCAGGGCGTGGTCCGCCATGGGCACCCCGGACTGCGGCCCGAGGAGTTCCACGAGATCTCCGTACGGACCAAGGAGGGCTCTCTTACGGGCTGGCTGTGCGGGCCCGTACCGGCGGGCCACGAGCAGCCGGAGCAGGAGCCTCCGCAAGCAGCCACGAAGCAAGCGGCCACGACGCGAGCGACTACAGCGGAGGCGGCCACGACGGAGGCGGCCACGGCAGAAGCAGCCGTGACAGAAGCGGCTGCGGCGGGAACGCCCGTCCCCGGAAGCGGCCCCGTCTTCGCCTTCAACGGCGGCTCCCCCTCCTTCGGCGGCGGCCTCGCCGGCGGCGACCAGCACGGCGTCAGCGGCGGCCAGGTCACCGGCGACGTCGTCATGGGCGGCAAGACCGAGATCTTCCACATGGCCCCCGCCGGTCCCGCGCACGCCTCCGGCGAGATCCCCCGCACCGAGCTGGAGCGGCTCGACGCCCTCTACGCCGACGGCCCCGGCTTCACCTCCGCGCTGGAGCGGCTGCGCGCCGAGCGCGTCCTCGTCCTGTCCGGCGGACACTTCACCGGCCGCCGCGCCGCCGCCCTGATGCTGCTGCACCGCCTCGGCGCCGGGGCCGTCCGCGCCCTGGACCCGGACACCTCCCCCACCGACCTGCGCGACCAGCTGACCGGCGCGCCCGGCTACGTCCTGTGCGACCTGGCCACCACCCGCACCCGGCCGCTGCGCGACAACCATCTGCTGGCGGCGCGCGAGAAGCTCGGCGCGGACGGCCATCTCGTGATCACCGTCGCGCCGGGAGCCTTCCTCGACGGCGTCGGCCCCGTCCCCTGGGAGCCGCCGCCCCCGGCCGACGTGCTCCGCGCCCATCTGCGCGGCCTCGTCGGCGCCGCGGACGCCGAGAAGCTGCTGGAGCTGGCGCCCGTACAGGACTTCCTCGGCCACCGGCACCAGCTGCGCGAGGTCGCCGGGTTCGCCGCCGAGGCCGCCCGGTACGGCCGTGAGGGCACCGGCCTCGACGAACTGGCCGCCTACAGCCAGTCGGCCGTCGAGAGCCAGGTGCAGGAGTGGCTGGGCGACGCCGAACTGCGCCTGCTCGACAAGGCGTTCCTCATCTCCCTCGCGGTCTTCGACGAGGCCCCCTACGCCCTGACGGCCGAACTGGGCGACCTGCTCTACGTCTTCCTCCAGGAGACCCAGCACCCGGACGCCGGCCCCGAGATCCCCGTCTTCGGCACCTCCGCCGCCGACCGCCTCCAGCTCGCCCGCGGCCGCGTCTACCGCAAGGACGAAGCCACCGAATGGGGGCCCGTCCCGCAGCGCATGGCCGCCTTCCAGGACCCGCGCACGGCGCTGCTGCTGCTCCGCGAGGTGTGGACCGGCCACCCGTCCGCCCGCCCCGCCGTCGTCCGCTGGATCCGGCGGCTGGCCGCCGACGGCCGCCCCCTGGTCCGTACCCGCGCGGCGGCGCTCGCGGCCACCCTCGCCGCGTCCGACCTGCCGTCCACCATGGCGCTGGTCATCCAGGGCTGGGCCGGCGCGCCCCGCTACCGCGACCGCCTCACCGCCGCGGGCGCCCTCACCCTCGCCCACTACCTGGGCACCCCCGCCGTCCCGCGCATCCTCCACTCCTGGTGCACCGGCCACGACGACCGGCGCCGCTGGACCGCCATCCGCGGGTACGCGCTGCTCGGCCCCACGTTCCCGGCCGAGGCCCTGGACGCGCTGCGCACGGCCGCGCGCCGCCCGGACATCGAGGAGCACGAGACCGACCACCTCGCGGACGCCGCCGAACTGCTGCTCCTGTCGGACACCGGCGGCGCGGTCCTCGCCGAACTGGTGGGCGACCTGACGGACACCCCCAAAGCAGTGCGCGAGCTCGCGCTGCGCTCGTTCCTGCGCGCCGCCCGGCGCACCGAGGACGACGACGGCCGCCCGCTGCTCCTGGCCTGGTACGAGCGGGCCACCGGCGAGCACACCGAGGACGACCGCCACCTGGCCGCCCTGTGGCGCGCCGCCCTCGCCGACCGTACGCACACCACGGCCGCCCTCGAAACGCTCCGCGACTGGGTGCGCGGCGCGGACACCGACCCCGGCGCGGAGCGCGCCCTCGCCGCGCTGCTCCCCGCCCTCGCCGTCACCTCCGCCGACCAGCAGCGCCTCGGCCATCTGCTGCGCACCCTGTCCGGCGCCGACGGCGGCCCGCCCCCGCCCGTCGCGGCCCGGCTGCTCACCACGTTCACGTCAGCTCACTGAAAACCGCCCCACCCGCAAGGAGATGAACCATGGCGGATTTCCACCGCCCGCCGGAATGGCAGCAACCCGCCGACCGGCACACGCAGTTGACCGATCCCGTCATCACCGTCCGGCAGCTCTCCCGCTTCGAGTACTCGACCCGCAAGCGCCTCAGCCGCATCGACCACGCCCTGGTCTTCGCCACCCCCGACGGCTCGTACGAGGCGTACCTCCCGCCGCACCGGCCGTCGCGCTCGGAGGTCATGAGCCGCCGCTACACCGCCATGTACGAGGTGGACATGGGCGTCCACGCCGTCCATCTGGAACTGGCGCTGCCCAGCGACATCGACGCCTTCGAGTTCGGCGCGGTCATCGACCTCAGCTGGCAGGTCGAGGACCCCGCGCGGTTCGTCGAGAGCCGTGAGCGCGATGTGCCCGCCCTGCTCACCCGTCAGCTCCAGCAGCTGCTGCGCTCGGTCAGCCGCCGCTACCCGGTGGAGCGGAGCGCCGAGGCGGAACGGGCCGTGCAGGACGCGGTCGACTCCAGGGGGCCGTTCGGGGCCGACGCCGGGCTGCGGGTGGGCTGCGCCGTGCGGCTGCGCCTCGACGACGACGCCATCGCGCACCAGCGGGAACTGCGCACCATCCGGTACGCGGAGGAGGTCCTGGACCCCGGCCACGCCCTGCGCATGCGGCGGCAGCGGCGGGAGCACGAGTTCGAGGTGGAGCGCGCGCAGCAGGAGCAGGAGCTGAACGCCCAGAAGATCGCCTTCTACCAGTACCACCTGGAGCAGGGCGGGGTCGCCGCGTGGGCGCTGCACCTGGCGCAGCACCCCGAGGACTCCCGGCTGGTGATGGAGAGCATGCGCGCGGACCAGCTGGAGATGATCCGCAATCAGATGCATCTGGCGACGGAGGTGATGAAGGGGAACGGGCTGGAGGAGTACCAGATGGAGGAGCCGAAGAAGCTCGCGCTCAAGGTCGTCAACGACATCCTCAACCAGCGGCTGCCTGGCGTGCCCGCCGCGCCGCAGGCCCCCGCGCCGGGTGCGCGGGAACCGCGGGAAGCGCTGCGATCGGGAGAGCCCGAGCAGCCGGGACAGCAGCAGCCGGGGCCGTACGCGCCTCCGCAGCCGTACGCGCCCCCGGGCCCGTACGCGCCGCCCGTACCGCCTGTCCCGCCCGTACCGCCGCAGGCCGGCGCCCAGCAGGACGCGCCGCGGCAGGAGACGCCACAGCAGGCGCCGGCCGACGGCGTCCCGCTCTCGAAGCCGCACCCCCGCCACTGACCAC
>NZ_JBHVHQ010000014.1:0-32097 GCF_042800135.1 Streptomyces sp. NPDC057654
CGGCTCAGGGCGGTGTGCTGGGGCCGCCGCCGGCTGCGGCCCCAGCGTGGAAGGCCGTGTGCGTGCCGCCTGCGTCTCGGGGCGGGTTCGCATCTCGAAGAAGTCCTCGGCCATCCGTCGTGCCTGGGGCAGGGGGTCCGGTCGCGGGTGTTTCCATTCGCTGCCGGGGAAGAGGTGTGCCCGGCCGGGGAAGGCGGCCAGCAGCTGGGTGAACTGGTCATCGCACCAAGAGGGCACCCAGGATCCGGACCGGGCGAGGAAGACGGCGTCGAACGGGGCGGCCACCTCACGTCCGTCGTCGACCGTCGTGTGCAGGGGGATTATGGGCAGGTAGGAGTCACCCTCCGGGCGCCAGGCCGGGTAGGTGACGGTGAGCCGGCTGCCCTTGTCGTGGTGGACGAGCATCCAGTCCGAGCACGAGAACTCTCCCAGCTCCCTCCAGTCCTCGAAGGACGTCGGTCCGTGTTCGAGGGGGTAGCCGCCGCTGTCGTGATGCGCATCGAAGAGATGTACGTCCCGCCATGCCGTGGCCTTCAGATCGAACAGGCCGAAGTGGAAGGGGGTGACCTGGCCCGCGTAGAGGTTGGAGTCCGCGTAGAGCAGGGGCGGGATCTCGTCGGTGAAGGTGAACCGGCCCCAGAAGTCCTCGTATCCCTCGCAGCGGGGCAGGTCGGTCCCGTCGCACAGGAAGTCTTTCGCGCGCAGCGTCCAGACGGCTTCGCGCAGCCACCGGTTCTCTGCGTGCCCCCAGTCATAGAGAGCCTCACGACCGCGATGCGGGGCGGGGTTGCCTTCGGCGGGATTGTGGAAAAAGAAGTCGAAATCGATCACAAGCAGTCGGCCACACCGATCTCCTGACGCCACGCTCTCCTCACTCCCCTCATCGGACAGACCGGGCTCATCCTGGCAGACAGCGGCAGGGCTCGGGGGACGGAACGTGCACCGCCCGCCGTACGGGCACGAAAACACACGTCCTGCGCACTCTGCAGACGAACGCCGCCGCTCTCGCCGCGCCCGCGGGCCACCGTCCGCCCACCTGGCGGACCGCCGAATCGCCGCCCACTTGCTCAGCCGCTGGGGCCTGTCCGCGGACGCCGAGGCCAAGGAGCGCGACGCCGTCGCCCGCGACCGGCGGCCTGCGCAGCTTCACCGCGGCTGTCGAGACCGGCTGCGCCGTCTACCTCGGTGCCGTCACCAGCGTCTCCTCCGCCACCTCCACCGGAGACAAGCCGCAGTGTGGAGCGTGTGGAAGGGGGAGAAGTCCTCGGCGTGCACAGCGAGGACGGGCAGTCCGTCCAGCAGGGAGCCGCCGGGCCGGTCGTGGGCCAGGGAGTATGCGGCGGCCTGCTCCTGCACGGTCGTCCAGTACGGGTTCACCGGTAGTCCCCGTCCCACTCGTCGTACAGCTCGGCGTCGTATCCGCCGGCTTCTTCCTGTGCGTCGGTTTCGGCGGCCCAGCGTGCTTCGTCGGCCGCGTCGAGGGCGTATTCCAGGCTTCGCTCCTCCTCCGGGCTGTACGGCTCGGCCGCCTCCCAGGCCATGTCCGCCTGGTACGCCGCCTCCTGCTCGGCCTCGTACTCCGTGCGCTCCTTGGGGGTGAGGCCGGCCAGCCACGCCTCGTACTTGGCGTGCCCGGCCGCGTTGCGGGCCTCGAAGTAGCCCCGCCAGACGCGGGCAGGGAAGTGGGGTTCGAGGGAGCACCCGCCCCAGCCTCCTTCGTGCTGGCGGTGGCCGGCGGGGCGGGCGCAGTGCCCGCCATCGATCGGGTGCACGAGGCCCGAACATAGGAGGACGAGTTCCCTCGACGGGGTCCGGCGGGGCGTGTCGCGCAGTTCGGCGAGGATGTCGGGGAGGCGGCGGCCGGTGTCCCGGCGGATCTTCCGGGCCTGGCGCTTGAGGTGGTCACTGCCGGTTTTGGTCACGGTCGTCTCCACAGCGGGACCCCACGCTTCCCGCCGGACGTCGCGTGAACTCGCAGCCGGACAGGCAGGTCCTTCGGGTGATGCTGCACGGGACCCGGCTTCGGTCCTTGTCCGGCGGCGCTGCCCCTTGCGGCGTGGGCGCGGGGCGGCAGCGGAAACGGCGGTTCGCGGCATGCCGTTTGGTGCGGTCTCCACCGTAGCGGGTGGCACTGACATCGCGCTCGTATGCCGGAGGCTTCCAGCCGGGCTGCGACTTTTCGAGATAGATGACATCGAGTCGTACCGACTGACACCAAGCATGTGGGTCGCCGGCCGGAGACGGCCCTGAGCCTGCGTCCAGCAGAAGATCCCGGCTTCGTCGTCGGGACGTGGTCGGGGCATGATTTCCGCTGTGTATGAGGATGAGAACGAGCGCGGGAGCGCGCGGTACACGCTGACCGAGACGGAGCACGGCCATGTCTTGGGCGTCTGCGCCGAGGCGGAGGGACTGTTCGGAGAATCCCAGCGCGGGACGTTGGAGCTGTTCGGCTGGGTTCCGGAAAGAACTGGCGTACCCGCTTGGGTCGGCAGCCGGGTGTGGCTGGTGCCGGACGACGAGGCACTCGACGCCTGGCTGCTGGAGGACGCGGCGCGTTTGGGACAGCTTCCCGGGACAGACAGTGTGTTGCTCACCGGTCTGGACGGCTACGAAGGTCCGCCCGAGGGGCACAGGGGTCTCGTTCGCGTGCACGACGGGCACCGCTGGCTTGGCTCCTGCCGGGAATTCACCCGCATCCTGCCGCCCGAGCAGGTGTCGCGCCCGCTCGCCTTGCGGGGGCTCACACAGAGTGATCCGCTGAGGGTGGCGCTGATGAAGGGCACCCGGCGGGCGCTGGATCTGGAAGAGGTCGCTCTGGAGATACGGGACGACCAAGGTGAGCTGCTTACAGATCGGCTACTGTGGGCCACGGTCAGCGACTGGCGCCCATCCTCCCGAGGGACGGACCTGATCGACCTGGAGCTCGACGGGGGCCTCTTCAGGCCCGTCCCCGAATTCGCCCGGCCCATCTGGGAGCGGTGGCTTGCGGGGCCGCCGGACGCCGTGAATGCCTGGGCCGGCCTCGATACCCGCCGCCGCGGAGCCTGGAATGACCTCGTCCGAGAGCGGGCCTGTCGACGATCTCACCGTGACCGGCCGGCCGGTCACGCCTACGAGCTCGACGGTCGGTACATCACTGACGAACCAGCTCTCTATCTGGCGCTTGGCGAGGCGGTCCACGGGCCGGGTGGCTACTTCGGCGGCTGTCTCGCGGCCCTTGACGACTGCCTGCGCGGCACCTTCGGCTACACGGCCCCCGCCACCCTGCTCTGGCGAGACGCCGCGATCGCACGCGAGCACCTGTCTCATAGCCTGACACCGGATGGACAGCCCTACGACCTGTTCGCCGCAGTCCTTGAGGCCCTGGCCGAGGGCGGTATGGACGTCGCCCTGGCATGAGCCGCTGTCCACTCAGTGCTTCTGGCCCGTCCCTCTCGTCTGGCTCACGTTCCGAGCAAGCTGCCGACTCACACACTCGATGGTGCCCGCTTGGGGACAGATGCCGGATCTGGCCGGCGTCAACGAGTGGGACGCGGAGGCCACAGTGGAGTTCCTGGCCGCGCTCGCGAAGACCGTCAACAAGGCGCTGCCCACCATCACGCTGCCGGAGTTCCTCGGCCACAAGCTCTATCTGACCGGCATCCTGCCTACCAACGGCACACTGCGCCTGTTCGCCAAGCCCGTGTCCGCCACACGTCACGGAGAGTCGGCAGACCCCGCCCTCCCGGCGCACCCGAAATCGCAGGAACAGCAGCAGCCGAGCGGCACACGAACTGGATGGTCTTCAGGACGACGGGTCCAACAGCCTGCAGGACTTCATCATCACGATCCTGGCCACCTCAGACCGTGCCATGCATGTCGATGAGGTAGTCGAGGCCATCGACCGGCTGCGGACCAAGGGGCGCGCCGAGAAGCCCGGGAACTCCAATCGTCCGAACGAGGATGTGTCATGAACCGGCTGGTCGCCAAGGGGCACGTGGAGAAAGTGGCCGCCGGCGCATACGCCGTGGTCCGCGATTTGCCGGAAACCCCGGAAGGCGAGGCCGCCTGGCCCAGATACACGCCTCTGATCATTCGTGAGAGAGGTGGTGTCGCCGGATTGCCCTCCGGCGACACCGATACGTGCCCCTGATCACGGTTCACATACGCACTTAGTTTAGCCGACGGCTACGCACTGGGATCACGTGGCCTATTCCTCTACACCCATTCACTTACTGGTGGTGGGGAAAGTAGGCACTCGTGCCGGATATTCCGTCGGCCTCATCAGCACTCCGCCGTGGCGGGGCTCTCAGCCCCCAGCCAGACTGCGACGCCGAGCCCGTCTTCGAGCAAGCTCACCGTGACGACGTCGGGCCGGCTGATGCCGCTGAGCAGGTTCACGATCGCCAGCCGGTTGACGCCAGTAAGGGCTGTAGTCTGGCGAAGGCTCAGCCCTTGTTCGTCCAGCCTCGCCCGCAGAGTGTGCGCAATGGCGTGGACGACCCTCGCCTGGGGTGTCCGACCACGGTCGTGTCGGGCCACGCGTTCGGGCTGCGGCCAGGTCCCTCGGCGTCGCGCTGCGCTGGGTGCCACCGGGCATCGAGATGCGCCCTTCCAGGTTGATGTGCACTATGTCGAGCAATACGGCTATTTGTTCAGCTGGTATTCGTGGTGCGTCGCACTGGAGACCGAGCTGAGTCAGGCAATCCTGCGGTACCGCCCCAAGGGCGCCCCTCCGGTCTTGAGGGTGGCATCCATCCGGCTCTCCTTCTTCTTCCTGCCCGTACGGACGCGGCCCCCACCACGGCGGTGCCGAAACCCAGGCCCGGCCCAGAAGGCGGAGCTCCGAAGAAGACATCAGGCGGGACGGTGGGGAGTGCCGAACTCCTCGTCGGCGAGCATCCCGAGCAGCGGTTCCCGACCGGCGGGGCTCCTGCGGGGGGCTTCGCACAAAGGGCCGGAATCGCTGTCGGGCGTGACCCAGACGCCGGCCCATCGCGGATGGCGGTCGGTGATGGGGCTGCCGCAATCCACGCAGCACAGGGCCGGCACGTCGTGCCGGCGCAGGAGGCGGGCCAGTTCGGCCGGCTGGAGCTCGGGGATGCCGTCGTCGAAGCCGAGCCAGCCGCACATGGTCGTGGAGCTGTTCCATGTCGCGGTGTCGACGGTCTCCTCCCAGGTGGTGTCCGGGCCGACCGGGTGGAGAAGCCGCCATCCGAACAGCGGCATGCCCGGCCCGTGCGGTTCCGGTTCTTCTCGGAAGGGCTGCGGAACCGCGGCGGTGTAGTCGGGGCACACCTCGCGGATCTGCGCTTCCAGGGCCGGCCGGAGCGCCGTGTGAAGGGTGTCCAGGGCGGCGAGCACCCCGCTCTCCAGCACTTCCCGGCCCTCCTCCCCCGCCTGGTGCCAGGCGCACAGCAGGGCCCTCTCGAGAATGCCGCCGACGAAGACCGCCTGTTCGACGGCCGCGGTGCCGTCGTCGGTCAGGAGAAGGCGGTGACGCATCATCGACCCGTCGATATGGCCGGTCCACTCCACCCGCTCACCGGCCTGGACGGCCTTCACCCCGTCCGCAGGAGCGGGAAACCGCCGGGTCAGGGAACCGAGCAGTTCGATGCCCTCCTCCGTTTCGTCTTCGTCGTCCCAGTCCACCGGCTCCGCCTCCGTGTGCGGTGCTGGAGCAGTCCGCACCGCGGCTCGCTTCCGAGGTGCCCTGCGGTCCTTCTTGCGCTTTTTCGGCATCGTCTCCCGTCCCCTCCACCGTCTTCGCCGCGTGACCCTCGATCCTTGCAGCCGCCGCCTCCCCTCATGCCTCGGTCTCCCGATCCAGCGACCCGCAGCCTGCGAAATTCTCGTCGCTGCTCGCCATGACCCCGTCGGTCGTGGACGAGGAGGGCTTCGACACCTGCCTGACCACCGCCCGCAACGCCCACGAGATCCTCCGGGTCCGGTACCGGCGCACCGCGACCTCGTCCTCCAACGACCGGCTGCTGGCTCTGCGCGCCCGCACCATTACCTGACCGACTGCCCCACGCCCGATGATGCGGCCCGTACCTTCGTCACTGGGACAGAGCAGTCACTCCTGGCCGGGTATGAGGGCTACTGCCAGGTGGCGAGGGTCTCACTGCGTCGTGTCCAGGTGACGGTTGACGATTCCCCGGCTCCGTCAGGAGCGAGGAAGACGGCGCAGCCCTCCACGCTCTGTCCCTCGGCGGCCTTCTTCCACTTGGTGTGGGATGCGTCCGTGCACCTGTCGAAGCTGCGGGTGACCAGGGGACTGTCGGGATCGCCGGTGGGCTCCATGGAGGTGAGGACCAACAGCTCCGTCAGCTTCTTGCCGTCCTTGGCCACCTTGAAGTGCGAAGCCTCGTCGTCGTCATTTCCCTCGGCGGTCTTGGTGAGCTTGTAGTGCAGGTAGTAAGGCGTCTTGCCGTGATACTGCGATGCGTCCTTGAGCCCGGAGAGATCGGCGTGGCTGCCCTTCTCCACTCGCAGGACGGTCACACCGACGCTGCCGGTGCGGTCACCGTCGACGGTCGCTTCCGTGCCGAACGCCAGTGCCGGGCCGGAGTCGGAACATCCGGTCAGAGCAAGTGCCCCCATCGCGACGGTACATAAAACCCGGCGTCTCATCACGTCACGTCCCCCAAGATAAAGATCCCGTTGATCCAGAGAGCCTATCTTGCGGCTGTCGCGGGGCTGCGTCGGCGGAAGGGAAGCACTGCTCATCCGAAAATATCCATGCCGGGGCGTATGGCACCGGCCCGTCGGCGCTCGCCAACGGGCCGATCTGACCGGTGGTCATGCCACGGGTTGCAGGGGCATCCTGGAGGCCGGGCGGATAACGGACACCCTCGTGTTCACCAGCGACTGCCACAAGGAAGAGAACGCCCAGTATCTGCGGGAGCTGGGCGTTCCCGTCCCGTACGAGGACAATTTCGCATGACGCAAGGTGACGCCGAAGGAATCGGCGAGAAGGTCATCGCCGCCTGGCGAGCCTCCGGCGCCACACCCGGTGCACAACGGATGGGACGGCCCATGGACGAGACAAGCCCCTGGTGGAACAGCCCTGCTCTGGCAGCCCTCGACCTCGAAGGCACCGGCCCGCAGGACCCCCAGGGGGAAGCGATCCTGGAGATCGCCGTGGTCCCGGTGCACGAGGGCCGTCCTGTCCCGTCCGCATCGCACTCAACGCGGATCAACCCCGGGCGGCCCATCCAACAGCGCCCGTGGATCTCCCCCGGCCTCACCCACGACGTCCTGTCGAAGGCCCCGTCCGCACAGGACGTCTGGCCCCGCCTCGCCGCCCTGCTGGACGGCAAGATCATCATCGGGCACAACGTCCGTGTCGACTGGCGGCTCCTGCACCGCCATTACCCCCCAGATCACCCCCGCCGGGCTCCTGGACACCCTCCGCCTCGCCCGCGCCCTGAACCCCCGCGTGAAGGGCCACAGCCTGACCGCGTGGCTTGAACGGCGCCACCTCACCGGGGCCACCACAGAGGCCGCACCCGGCTCCCAGCCCCACCGCGAGATGCACGAAGAGACCTGGCGCGGCAGAACGCTACGGCCGTCACGTCGCATGCGGGCGGATGTGCTGCCCGTCGGTGTCTGCACTGATGGCCAGGTCGGCGAAGGTGAACCAGCCGTTCTCCCGCCATGGCCGGGGCCCGCGCTGGCCGCGCACTCGCATGAAATTCACGGCGGCGACCAAGCGGCCGTGAGCGCGGCCCTGGCCGTCGCCGGTCAGCCGCGCTAGCGCGTCGCATCCGTACGGCGTGGCGAGGGGGGTGAGCAGTGTGCCGCCAGGCCGGAGCTGCTCCAGCCAGCACGGCGGGATCTGCTGTACGCAAGCGGTTGAGAGGATCCGGTCGTACGGCGCTCGCTCGGCGCAGCCGAGTTCTCCGTCGCCGACGGCGAGGTGCGGCGCCGTGCCGAGCCGTGCCAGCCGCTTTTCGGCTTGGCCGGCGAGCTCGGGGTCGATCTCCATGGTGGTGATGTGCTCGGCCTTCACACGGGCGGCTAGCAGAGCAGTGCTGTAGCCGGTGCCGGTGCCGATCTCCAGGACGCGGTCGCCGGGCTGTGGGTCGAGGTGGTGCAGCATGTTGACCGTCACCGATGAGCAGGAGATCGAGCTGGTGAAGTCCGCGTTGTCGGTGGCTCCGTCCTCGATGCGGACCTGGCCGTCGGCGATCTGCGTGATCAGGGGGGCGCGCGGTTCGTAGACCGCGCGCAACCACCACTCCGGATTCGTGCGGCGGTCCACGACCGGATACCGGCCGCCGTCGCCGCGCCGGGCCCGCCATACCCGTTCGGGCACGAAGTCCTGGCGCGGGATGGAGAGGAACGCCGCGCGCAGCCAGGGCCGGCCGTGGAAGTAGCCGCCGCGGTAGGTGTCGATCTCGTCCGCGCACTGCTGTCGAAGCGCCGCTGCATCCATCGCGCCGTTCCCCTCTGCCGAGCTACGAGCTGGGCTTCCCGCCGCCCATCTTGTCCTCGTCAGTGCCTTGGCCTTCACCGTTGCCGGTGTCCTGCTGACCGGTGTGCGGGATGTCGCTCTCGTCGGTCTGCGGGTTGTGCTCATCGCCGTTGGTGCCCGGCATCCGATTCTCCCTCCGCACAGCCTCGTGGCGTCGCCCGTCCCGTGGCAGGTGCGGTGAACTGTCCGGGCGGCCCGGGGCCGGGGTGGCCGAGTCCGCCTATCGGCCTCAGGCGCCAGGAGGCAAGAAGTTGCCGATACGTCAGTACGGTAGCCTGCGCGGCCCGGGTTCGTCTGGGTGCGGGATCGAGTCCGTCACCCCTCGGGGAAGTGGCGAGCCGCGGTTCGTCTGGCGTCGCTGAGTTCACCGCCCGCTCCGGTCAGCTGGGACGAAGCCCGGACAGTCCCGTTCGTGTGGAGACATGCCAACGCCCGCCCGGCCGGGGCGATGACGCTGTGCGTGCCATGTCAGGCCGGCGTGCGGCGCTAACACCATCTGGGTAGAAATCGCATTTTCTCGTCAGAGTGGAAGAAAAGCGACCTGCGAAACGGGGTCGTATGCGGCCGAACGCGGCCATCCTAGTATGACGCGACCGTGGAGGGTGAGATCGGCCGTCAGCGCGGCGTCTGTGGGTTTTCCGGGCGGTTCGTCCCTGGCAGGTCACGGTAGAGGCCCTGCGGGTAGATCGGGGCGTCGACGGCTGCTTCCAGGCGGGCAACAGTGGCGAGGTCGGGGTAGACCTCGCCGCGCACGATCCGGCCGACGCCATTGGGGGCGAGCCCCGCGCGCAGAGAGAGGGCGCGGTGAGAGATTTCGTGCCGCTCGCACAGCATGTCCAGGGTGCGGGCGAGCGCCAGGCCGTAGTGGACGGGCAGCGGGGCGTCGTCCAGGGGGACGGCCTCGTACGGCCATTCGCCCTCGGTGTACGCATGAGGGACCCTGTCGCCGCGCACGCCGCCCTCCCACCAGTCTGACACTTCGTCCGCCCACATGATCCCGCACCCTTCCCGCCGATCCTGCACACCATCACGTGTGGTACATGTATGTACGATACGGAGTGGATGGGAGTTGCACATGCCCCGCTGGTGGGTCGGCATCGACTGGTCGGAACGGCTCCAGGACTGCGCCATCGTCAACGCCGCAGGCGCTGTCGTGCAGCACCTGCGGATCGAAGAGAGCCGCGACGGCGTCGACCAGCTCCTCACCGCGCTGCGCGGACTCAGCCGCTCGCACCGTTACTCCCGCCTCCAGGTCCCGTGCGCCGTGGAGGACGGCGGGCGGCTGCTCGTCGCCGAGCTCCGGCGCCGGGGGCAGCCCGTCGTCGTGGTCCATCCGGCGGTCTCCGCCCGCTTCCGGGGCCGCAGCGGCGTGGCCGTCAGCAAGTCCGACCGGACCGACGCCGCACTCCTGGCCAACATCATCCGCACCCAGCCGGAGTTCCGTCCCTCCCCCGTCTCCACCGACCAGGCCCAGGCCGTCCAGGTCCTGGCCCGCACCCATCTCGACGCGACGGAGGAACGCCGCAGGCTCCTGGCGAAACTCCGCTCCCACCTGATGCTGTATTTTCCCGCCTACGTCCGGGCCTGGTCCCCATATCACCTGGGGCTGCGCCGCGCGGAGGCCCGCGCCCTCCTCGCGCTCGCCCCCACGCCCGCCCAGGCCGCCGCCCTGTCCGTGCGCCGGATCGCCAAAGTGCTGGAAGCGGCGGGGCGGTTCCGCCTCGTGGAGGACACGGCCGCCGTCATCCGCGGCCACCTCGCCGTGCTGGACCTGCGCCAGCCTCCGGCCACCGAGACTGCCCTCGGCGAGCGCACCCTCACCCTGCTCAGCCGCCTGGAGACCGTCAGCCGCACCGTCGACCGCCTGGAAGCACAAGCCAACACCGCATTCGACGCCCATCCGCAGGCTGCCGTGTACCGGACTTTCCCCTGCCTCGGCTCCACGCTGGGCGTCCGCCTCTTCGCGGAGATCGGCGACGCGGCGGAACGCTTCCCCACCGCCCGGCACCTGCGCGCCTACGCGGGCACCGCGCCGATCACCTGGGCCTCCAGCACCGTCTGCAGCGTCACCCACCGCCGTTCCGCCAACGTGGTGCTGCGCACCGCCGTGCACCGCTGGGCCTTCGGCGCCCTGACCCGCTCCCCGGGCTGCCGGGACCGCTACGACGCACGCCGCGAGAACGGCGACGGGTATGCGGCCGCGCTGCGCATCGTCGGCGGGCGCCTTCTCTCCGGCCTTCACCACTGCCTCGCGACCGGCCAGGCATACAACGAGGCGGTCATGTGGCCTCGATCGGGCACCGAGCCGCCCCTGCCCCCCCGCGCTCCGGTGACCTGGGCGGTGGAGCGGGCGGGCAGCCGGACACCCGATGCCTGAGTGCTCCCTGGGCCCCGAGCCCTTACGCGGGAATGGCACCCGGCTGCCTCCCCGCTCCACCGCCCCAAGTCCCCGACATGGTCCGGCCACTGCGGTATGCCGGTCATTTCCTCCAGGCGTCAACTGCCACTGAACAACCATGCCCCTGGCCCGGCAGCATCTCGTCTGCTGCCGGGCCTCGGCGCGCGGCCCACCCGTGGGGGTGAAGCAACGTCAACTGCCGGTCCCAGCCGCGGCGTACGGGTACCGTGTGGCGCACCCGCCCCGAGGAGCGCCGTCCCGCGCCGCCACCTTGTCCGAGTATTGGGATACCTACCGCCCGTACCGGGGAGACAGCGAGCAGCTGCGCCCGGCCGCCGACGACTTCGGGTGAACTCAATACGACGGCCACGGCCCCGGCGCCGAGCTGCTCGGCAGCCCGCGCACCGCGCGGGAGCTGGGCTCCGCCGAAGGCAAGGAGGCCGCCTACCTCGCCCGGGAGCACGGCGTCGGGGTGACCGCCCTGGACTTCTCCGCCGCGCAGACCGCCCGCGCCCGCAAGTGGTGGCAGGACATCCCCGGACTCTCGTTCGTCGAAGGCGAGGCGCGCGCAAACCTGACCTCGACCACCGCCTCGTACGACGCGATCTACTCGATCTGGGGCGCCGTGTGGTTCACCGACCCGGACCAGCTCACCCCTCTGATCACCCGGCGGCGTTTTCGCCTTCTCTCAGGCCGAGCCGATCGAGGGGTATTTCGGGCCGGACTCGATGTACGGCAAAGGACTCGCCGGCCGTCGGATCGTCCTGCTGCGCTGGTCCTACTCACCCGAGTGGTGGGCCGACCTCCTCAAGCGCCACGGCTTCGCCGGTATCGACGCCCAGATCCTCGCCGCACCCGCCCCGCAGGACGTCGGGACGCTCATGGTGCGCGCTCACCGCTCCGCGTAACCGGCGAAGGGGTGGTTGATGCCGGTCATGATGTTCAGGAGTTTGGAGGTCACGCGGAGATGCCATCAATCGCTTCCCATTGGATGGGAAGCGGAGGTCGGGCTCCCCGGGCCACGTCGACTCGTGAGTCAGCGGTGGTGCTCTGCCTCTCGCGCCGACGAGAAGGCGCCCGCCACGACGCCAGGTGCGGCGTGAAAACGGCCGTGACCTCGTCGGCCGGATGTAAGTAGCCCTTGCTGTCGCATTCTGCCGTCCATGCTCTGACTACTGATCTGGGGTAGACGGGATTTATCCCTATCTCTCCCTTGGGGAGGGTTCCGTTGAAGGGGGTGGGTATTCCCTCGCTGTTCCAGTAATCCCATGCCTCAAGGGCCTTGGCTTTCTCGAAGCAGTGGTAGAGCTGCTGGTAGCGCGGCATGTACCGGATCTCGCGGAAGATCATCTGGCCGATCAGTCCAGGCGCGGTGTTCCGGAGCGTGATGAGATCAGTGCCCAGGAAGGTGGCGGACGCCGCATCCTGGGACGGGTGCAGTGCGGTCCGGGCGAACAGGTGGGACAGTCGTCGCCGGACGTACTCGGCGACTTCCGGGGCCAGAGCTGGTTCCATGCCTTCGATGAGCTGGACGAGCCGGTGGTGGCACGGATTGAAACGGGCCAGGTCGAACAGCTGGTCCATGCCGTCCACGGCGGCGAAGGCGAGTCGTTTGTAGAGCCAGTTGTTCAGCTCTCCCGCCTGGGCATAGGTCTTGGTCTCCGGAGTGACGGAGTGGAGCATCAGGTATTCGGACAGAACCTCGAAGTACAGGTAGCCGAGGAATGGCACGTGGGCCACGGCGTCGGAGAGCTGGTCGATGAACTCGGGTGCCTGCGTGGCATAGCCGGCTGCGTTGCGCAGGGCGGCGTCGAGGAACACGGCCGCGGTACGCAGCCCGGTCAGTACGGTGTGGTCGAGCTGGTCGTTCTCGGCCGGGGTCAGGAAGCTCTGGTAGCGCTCATAGGTACGCAGATGGATGGCGCCGAGATGCAGGTAGTCGACGCCCTTGGGCCGGATCGGGGCGTCCGGGATGACCTCGAAGACCATGGGCGTGGTGGAGGGCTTCGTCCGCATCAGGTAGGTGCCGAGGTTGTGGGGCCGCAGTCCCTCACGCTGACGGACGAGTGGCGAGCAGTACAGGGCTCCGACCAGGCATCCGGTGGAGACGTGCAACTGCCGGCTGACGCGGATGGCGTCGATGTCCTTGGTGGTGTGCAGCAGGTATATCGGCTTTCCGCTGACGAGCGCTTCGGTCATGGCGTTGTGTCGTATCAGCCAGCCGTTGGGGGTTGATGTCTCCAGGTACTGGCGCCAGTCGCTTTCGCTTTCGGCCAGCGAGGCGGGAATTTGACGCTGCGCGGGCCTGGTGTAGTCCGTGTGGGCGTGTTCCCATTCGTCGCGCAAGGCAACTCCCGGGATGGAGGATGGGCGGCGGGTCGGGAGGATTTCGAGATGCTAAAGAGTGTCGATATTCGCTCCGGAAAGGCGGTTGCGGCAGTCGAGAACATAGGCTGCGCATTTCTCGATCATCGGGAGGTCGAATCGGGTGTGGTCCATGAGGAGCACCACGGCATCAGCGGCCGCGACCTCCTCCGGGCTCGCGTCGGCCCGGGGCATGGTCAGCTTGGTGTCGTCGCCCTCCGGGATGTTGGGGTCGGCGCCGCGGACCTCGGCGCCCAGGTTGATGAGCAGTTCGGCGACGCGCGCCGAAGGTGAGTTGCGGAGGTCGGTGGCGTTGTACTTGTAGGTCAGGCCGAGCAGCAGGACCCGAGATCCCCTGACGGGTATGCCGCGCTTGTCGAGTGCTTCCACGAGACGCCGGACGACGTAGTCGGGCATGTGGCGGTTCACGTCGTCTGCGAGTTCCACGAACCGGAATGGGACGCCGAGCTCCTGCTGGACTTTCCATGAGAGGAACAACGGGTCGACGGGCAGGCAGTGCCCGCCGACTCCCGGTCCGGGGGTGAACCGCGTGAATCCGAAGGGTTTGGTCGCGGCGGCGTCGATCGCCTCCCAGATGTTCACGCCGAGGGAAGCGGCCAGCATCGCCATCTCGTTGACCATGGAGATGTTGACGAACCGGAAGATGTTCTCGATCAGCTTGGCCAGCTCGGCGACTTTGGTCCCGGACACCGGTACCGTGGTCTGAAAGATGCCGTCGTAGAAACCCTTGATCACAGCGAGTGATGTGGCGTCGATTCCGGACACCAGTTTGGGTGTCCCGTCGAACGACCACCTTTTGTTTCCCGGAGCGATGCGTTCGGGACTGAATCCGGCCAGGAAGTCCACCCCGCCTTTGAGGCCCGATGCCGTCTCCAGGATCGGCAGCAGCAGTTCCTCGGTGGTGCCGGGGTAGGACGTGGACTCCAGGACCACCGTCGCGCCGGGGCGAAGGTGCTCGCCCAGGGTCCGGGCGCAGGACTCGATGCAGGTCAGGTCGGGCACGCCGTCCCGCAGCGGGGTCGGCACGGTGATCACCGCGATGTCGAAGCCGGCCAGCGCGGCAGCATCGGCGGTTGCGGAGTAGGCCCCGGAGTCCAGCGCTGCGCGCAGCCGTACGGAGGCCACATCCTCCACGTAGGACTGGCCGGCGGCGAGCTGCTGGACGCGGTGCGGGTCCACGTCGTAGCCGACGACACGGTGACCCACTTCTGCGGCCCGTACGGCCAGGGGCAGCCCTACGTAGCCCTGACCAGCGACGACTATCTGCATGGCAGCTCCTACTCGATTGCGGTGCTTGAATGGACCGTCGTTCTGGTCTGGTAAGGAGAAGCGCTGTGCCCTTGGTGTCTGTTGTGATGCCCGTGTACAACTCGGCGGCCACCCTCGGCGCAGCCGTCCGGTCGGTGCTCACGCAGACCCACAGCGACGTGGAGTTGCTGGTCACCGACGACCAGTCCTCCGATGGCTCCATGGACCTGCTCCGCGAGTTCGCCGAGCAGGACGACCGCGTCCTGCCGGAGTCGGCGCCCGAGCGCGGCGGTGCGGGCCGGGCCCGCAACCTCGCGATCGAGCGGGCCCGCGGGGACTACATCGCTTTTCTCGACAGCGATGACATGTGGCTTCCGGAGAAGACCGAGAAGCAGCTCGCCTTCGCTGCGGAGGGTGATGCGCCGTTGACGTTCACCTCGTACTTCAAGATGGACGCCGGCTACGGCGGCGAGAGCACCGGCTTCGTCCCGAACGGGCGGGTGATCCGTGCGCGGGCGCACGTGGACTACAACGCGATGCTGCGCCGGGACTACATCGGCGCCTTGACGGCCATGTACGACCGCAATGTCCTGGGCACGAGGCTGATGCCGGAGATGCGCAAGCGCCAGGACTACGCGCTCTGGCTGTCGATCATGCGGGACGGCGCTGACGCCCGGGGCCTGGCTGAGCCGCTTGCGGTGTACCGGGCCCACCAGGCGGGATCGCTGTCCTCCAACAAGCTCTCGCTTGTGCAGTACAACTGGGCCCTGTACCGCGAGCATGAGCATCTGTCGGTTCCGCGGGCGACGCGGGCGCTGGCCGGTGCGGTGTGGCAGTCGCTGCGCAACGCGCGCATCTAGATCCGTGCACGGCCCCGAGGAGCCCGGCGCGCCACCGTTTCCGGGGGCGCCCGGCTGCTCCCCGCCCCGGGGCCGGGCCGCGTGCTCGGGGGGCAGAGCTGGAGGCGGGACTCGGTGGGTCACCGGTGCCGTCGGCCCGCTACGCGGCCGAGCCGTTGCCGGCCCTCGCACGGAGGAACAACTGGAGGAGTAGCCGCCGGCCGGCTGCCGGGACAGTCTCCTGACCGCTGTGGAGTGCCTCCCGGCCGTGCAGGAAGCGCCGCTGGTTCACGATCAGGTAGTCCCCGGACTGGAGCATGAAGGAGACCTGCCCGCGGACGAGTTCGTCGGCGAGCTCCCGGGCGGCGGCGGCGTGCGCCTGATCGAGCCGGGACCTCTCCAGCATCTTGGCGGTGAAGCGGACGAACCCCTCGCCCGGGCCGGAACCGTCCAGGATCGGGAACGGCTTGCACTCCTCGCCGACACCGTGCAGGTCGAAGAAGGTCCCGTAGTCGTAGGCCGCCTCGGCCAAGAGGGTACGGCTGCCTTCCGACAGCCGCGCCACCGCCGCGTGGACGTCGGAGAGGATGCTGGGGCCCCCGCCGAGGGGGTCGGGGCGGACACACAGGAGCGTGGTGTAGTCCGGGGGCAGGCTCGCGTTCACCAGGTCCATGTGGAAGGCGTTGTACCCGATACCGCTGGACATGCCGGGGTCCTTGTCGACCCTGACCCCGATGTCCTTCCACAGAGGCCACCGCGGGAAGGGCGAGAAGGGGACCGCCACCTCGGCCGCGAAGGCCGTCGCCAGCCGCAGGAAGCGGTCGTCGTCGGTCCCCAGCACCTTGGAAAGGCGCCCCAGCCGCAGCACGGCGTATCCGCCGCCCTCCCCGGTCAGCGCGTGGCGCAGGGCCGCGGCGGTCTCCTCGAACCGCGGGGTGACCTTCAGGTCGGTCCGGTACCGCTCCATGGTGGACGTCGCCAGGAACGAGCCGTCCAGTTCCCAAGCGGGGAGGGAACGGTCTGTCAGGGCGGCTTCGAGTTCGCGCGGGATGTCGATGAACACGCGGGGCGTCCTTCCCTCTTGGGGTTCTCGGCGGACCGGGGCGGGCGGACGACAATCCGCTCGCCGCGGGTGTCGGTGTCCGGGATGGCCTCGGCCCGGCCATGGCCTCTCTCTGTGGATTTGCGCGTTTGACGACCACTTCATTCGGTGAACGGCAGATACCGCTCCCCGCAGCGACAGCCGGGGGCTCCGCTGTGCACGAACAGCACACCTGCATCCCGTTCGCGGGCCCCTTGCTCATACAGCCGCTCCGCCAAACGCACGACGGAGTCTGGCGTGGATGGTGCAGGAAGAGCTCCCGGCTCGGTGTCTCTTCGCCAGGTGCCGGTCGGGGAGTCTCGGCAAGGCGGGGAAAGCTGCCAGCCGGTCGCAATTCCTCGACCACAGCCGTCCACGCAGGGTGATCTCGCTCAGGTGTCCGTCCGGCGGTACGGGACTGGACCAGTGGCACGATCCGGTGCGCCGGCCGGTGCTTCGTCACGACAAGGAGCGGTCGGAGCCGCCGGCGAGCTGCGCTTCGACTCTGGCGAGTGCGCTGGTGACTCCGAGGCCAGGTCGGCGTACAGCTGGCCGTCGGGGTACTGGTCGGCCGCCGAGAGGAGCCAGCGCGGTCTTCCCTATCCCGCCCGGCCCGCAGAGGAGGGCCAGTACGTCCGTCTTCCCGGGCTGAGCCGACCGCGCGGTGCACTGCGTGCTGTTCCGCACTGCGGTTGATGAAGTGCGCGGGCGTAGTAGGGAGCAGTCGGCGCGGGGGTATCCGTGCGAGGGCAGGGACAGTGGGGCTGGTGTGGAAATGCAGCCCGCCGTGGATGGTGCCGCTCTGCACGGTCGGGCCGTGCAGGTGCACGGGGCCGCTGATGGTGTTGCTCGTCTGTTCGGGGCAGGGGGACGGCCGTTGGCCTGGCGGGGCGGGGTTGATCACTCAGGTCCTCGGAGTTCGTGGGGCGGGGCACGTCGCCGCGCAGCCGTCGCCAGCGGGTGGCTGCTCCGCCCGGGGCGCGGCGAGTTGAGGGCGGGTGCCGTTTGATGCCGTCGAATGGCGAGGCCGGCGGCGCGGTCCCGTGCGGAGCCGGCTGCCGCCGGGGCGCCAGGGGGTGGCGGAGTTGGAAAGGCCGCACTGGCCGGCGGAGGCCGGGCCTGCTGCGGGGCGTTCATCGCCGCTCCTGGTTCGTGAAGGTGGCCGTGGTGGGATCGGGATCTGGATCTAGGGCGTGTGCCGGATGGTTGGGGCCGCGGTGGGATCGGGGCTGGGTCTGAAGGTGCGGGTGAAGAGGCTGTTGTCGGTGGGAGGACGGTGAGCGGGATGAGTCTCGGGGTCATGTTGGCAGTGGCGCGTCCCGGAGGCGTGCGGCTTCGGGGTCTGGGCCGTGGAGGCCAGGTTCGCCGGTCATCGTGTACGGGCGGTTGTCTATAGGGCCCGCTGGGCCAGTTCGATGGCCGCCGCCCGGTAGAGCACCTTGCCGTAGGGTGCGGCGTGCTCGGGACCCGCTGCCGCTCGCTCGACGATCTGCGCGAACCCCGCCGCGTTGAGGTAGCCCTCGGCTATCAGGTACAGGTCGGGGCCCCAGTCGCGCAGCAGGGGCACTGCATGCCGGTGGATGGCCCGGTCCAGTTGGGGTGCCAGGTTCAGCCGGTAGGGCGGGCGGAGGTCTTCGCCGCGCAGGCCGAGCCGGGTCAGCCGCTGGTGCAGCAGCCCGGTGTTCCGCTTCCATACGTCCGGGAGCTGCCGGCCGAATTCGATCATGTGCGGGGCGGTATACGGGGCGAGGGTCCACAGTTCGCGCCGGGCGAGCAGCGGAGTCGCGGCGGCCAGCGCCCGCAGGGCGCTCTCGGGAGCCACGGTGGGCGGCGTGGTGGTCTTCGCCGGTTCGTGGCCGAGCAGTGCCCGCATCCGCGGCCCCCACCAGTCCGGCCGTTCCTGGGAGGCACCGGTGCGGGGCTGTGCGCCGGGGCGGAATGCCTCGGTTCCGCCGTAACCGGTGAGCACCTGGGTGATGCCGCGTTCCGCGAGCCGGTCGGCGAGCACTCCGGCGGCCTCGGCGTAGGGGCCCTCCAGGGGACTGACGCGTTCGGATTCCTGGCGCCGGCCGCCGGCCGGGTGCAGCGGAGGGTACTGGGACACCGCTACCGTGCAGTCCGCGTCGAAGACGCCGGCCCGTCGGATCACTTCGCGGCGGCGTACGGCTTCCTGCGAGCCCGGGCCGCCGCCCAGCAGCGCGCACGCCGTCACCGCGCCCGGGTGGGCCAGGGCCATGGACAGCGCGACGTTGGTGGAGTGCAGACCGCCGGTCAGCTGGGCCGCCGTCAACGTAGCAGCGGTGGGACGGCGGTCGAGGATCCCGGCGGTCAGTTCCTCGAACGCGCTCACCGCATCCGCGTCCTCGGACACCGGGGTCATCTGCGCCGGTTCCGTCTGCCGGGGACAGAGCAGCCGTAGTCCGTTCCTGTCGAAGCGCGCCGTGCTGCGCTCGGTGAGCCGCTGTACCGCTGAAAACATGGTGGCACGTCCGTAGCACTGCCGGTCCGCCAGCCACCGCGCCACTTCCTCCTCGTTCAGATCGTCGGCCGCGACGGCGTCGCGGACCTCCGTCAGCTCCCAGGAGCCGATGAGCCGCTCGCGCCGCTCGTCGGTCGCCAGGTAGAGCGGGCACACCCCGCCCAGCCCTGTCTCGATCCGGACCGTGGACCCGGTCACCTCGATCCATACGGCCTGCAACGGCCAAGTCCTGGCTTCCGCCAGGGCTTTGTCGTATGCCGCCTGGTCCACCCGGACCGGGCCGGTGCCGGCCATCAGCGAGGGCAGCTGCGCACGCTCCCGCACGACGAAGAGGAGTTCGGTTCCGTTGGTGACCGACCGGGCTTCCAGTGCCGTGTGCGTCAGCGGTCCGATCCAGTCCCGGCCGCACTGCCACTGCCCCCTCTTCCATTCCCACCCCAGGGGGCCGGCCTCCCGGGGCAGCGAGAACTTCAGCATCATCGGCCTCCAAGTCGGTAGTGCTCGGTGCCGGTCCGCGCAGTGCACGGGCTGGTTGCGGGTGGGGAGGGCGCCGCCCGTCTGGATGCCGGGGCCGGGGCTTCCGGAGCGGCACGCTGCTGCGGGGCACCGGGTGGTGACGGAACGGGGTGCGAGGGGTGCAAGGGGTGCAAGATGCCGCGGTGTACGGCGCGTTGGCCGAGTCGGCATCGCGCTGCGCCGGTTGTGCTGTCAGCGGGGTGGCAGGCGGGGCTCGCCCACCCGGTCGGGACGGTCCTTTGAGGGTGGGAGCGTCTCGGCGAAATGAGCGGGATGGGCCGGTTCTTCCTGGGCGAATCGGTGCTGTGCCTGCCTGATCAGGTCGGCGCTGCGGTCCGTTGACTCGGCCGCATCGAACACGGTGTCCAGGAGTGGGAGGTGTTTGCTGCGTGTGACGGGCCCGGTGGCGTAGACCGCGCTCATCGCCGATTCCTCCACGTACAGGGGGCCGTGGAGGGTGAGCTCGCTCAGGTTGCCGTTCGGCGGCAGGGCTACGAGCCGGTCCAGTGGCACGATCCGGATCTGCACGTGACCGTGCTCGATCATGGCGAGCAGGTGGGCCAGTTGAGCGGCCATGACGCAGGCGCTGCCGGTGGGACGCGCGAGGAGCGTCGCGTCCAGGGCGACGGTGACGGCTTTGTCATGGTCGGGGGGCAGGGTTCGGGAGAACGGGGCCGGTTCGGTGCTCTCGTCGATCAGCGGTGCGAGAGTGCGGCGCAGGGCCTGGGCGTAGGCGGGGGTTTGCAGGATGGGGGGTAGGGTCCAGGGGGTGTAGGTGCGTATGGCGGTCGCTGCGGACTCGCAGGCGGCCAGGCGTGCGGCCCAGCCTGGGGCGCAGTCCGGGACGCGGTGCCGGTTCCCGGCAAACAGCCGCCGTATCTCTTCGGTCTGCTCGGGGTCGTGGACTCCGTAGTACCGCATCAGGGCCAGCACATCCTCCGTGCGCTGGGGCGTGATGCCGGTCTCCAGGCGGCTTATCTTGGCGAGGTGGCAGCCGAGCACGCCGGCGGCCTTCTGCAGGGAGACCGAGCGGGCCTCGCGCAGTCCTCTCAGATACGGGCCGATCACGAGCGTCACCGCGTCCGGGATCCGGGTGAAGCTGGTCACGCGGCCGGCCGGCGCGGGGACGTTGGACTTCGCAGGGCGGTTCATGTTCGGTTCCTTGCCACTACGGGCACGAGTTCAGGCTGCTTCGCGCTGGCAGGCCGCGGCGTGCAGCCTCGCCGACGGCTTCCCGGAGGGCCTTTACTGCGGTGAGCCGCAGCCTTGGCCGGTCGTACAGCAGGCGCAGTCCCACGCGGTGACGAGGCCGTTCGCCGTCGGGGGGAGAGACCGCCAGCGGCAGCTCGACGGCCACCTGCCGAAGTTGGTTGATCAGAGTCGCTGTCTCCCCTCCGCCCCAGGCAGCCAGGGCAGCGTGGGGGTACGGAGAGGCAGTGGTCAGCCAGGTGGCCAGCGGGACGCCGGTCAACCAGGACACCTGTCCGGTGGTGGTGCTCACGATCCGGCCTCCTCGTCGTCTCCAGTCTCCTGGATCGCCCCGTGCGGCCCGATCGCATCGCCCGCTTCGACGAGGGCACGTACGGCGGACGCCGAGCACATCGCCCCGGCAGGCGGGTTGACCCAGTGGGAGGAGACTCCGGGCGGCCGCGGCGCGGGCACGCCCATGTAGCGCATTTCGCGTGCGGTGGTGGTCACGCACTCAGCGGCGGCCTGCCACTCGGCGGCGGTGCCGGGCGGGACCAGGGCGACGTACGTGCCGCGCTCGACGAAGACGGGGCCGGTGACCCCGAATCGGCGGAACGCCGCGCTGACGCGCTCTCGGTCGTGTCCTCCGGCTACACGGTGCACCAGCGACGACGGCAGTTTCACCGCGTCCCAGGCCGGACCGACCCGAACGAGCGCCAGGCCCCAGGTGTGCCACTGATTTTCGGCCGTGTGAGCCTCTTCCGGACTGCCGGTCACGAATCTGGCCGTGAGGGGATCGCGTTTCAGGGAGCGCATCGGGCACCTTCCACGGTGGGCCCGCTACATCTCATGACTGCCGGTAGCGGTTCGGTATCCAGGTAACGGCGGTGCGGCCGGTTAGGGAAGGAACTTTTGTGGAACTTCGCCGGCGTTGATCTCCGCCGGCCGCCCCGGCCGACTCCGCCTCATCGCCTGAGCAGGTGATACGCGGGAGGAATCGAACGGACATGCTGCGCGGAACTTTTGCCGAACTTCGCGTCATCCAGGGGGGCTTGGGGTGTGTACCGGCGAGCGCGGCCTGCCAGACTGAACCGCGTGATGGAACTCAATGGACGCCCCACCGACCTTGCAGCCCTGCGGCCTCTCGCCCTGACCGGCTACGGCCACTTCACCTCGATGCGCGTGGACGACCAGCGGGTGCGCGGGCTCGCGCTGCACCTGGAGCGGCTGGAGAGGGACTGCCGGGCTGTCTTCGGGGCCCACCTCGACATGCAGCAGACCCGTACGTACATCCGGCGGGCCATCACGCAACAGGACGGCTCGTTCATCATCCGGGTCACCGTCTTCGATCCGGCGCTGGAGATGGGACACCCTTCCTCTTCAGCCACCCCGGCCGTCTTGGTGACCACCCGTCGTGCCGAGCCGCTGCCTCTGCCGCCGCTGCGGGTCAAGTCCATCCCGTACGTCAGGGATTTCCCGTCGGTAAAGCACATCGGGCTCTTCGGAGCGCTCCACGCCCGCCGCGCCGCCCAGCTCGACGGGTACAGCGACGCCCTCTTCTACGGCCCCGACGCTCTCGTGTCCGAAGGCCCGACGTGGAACGTCGGCTTCATCGACGCCGAGGGCAACATCGTGTGGCCCAAGGGTGAGGTCCTGCCCGGCGTCACCATGGCCCTCCTCCAGCGCCAGCACGATCACGTCACCGCCCCTGTCCCTGTGGACGCCGCGCGGGCCATGCAGGCCGCCTTCGCCACCAACACGAGCATCGGCATCCGGGCCGTCTCGGCCATCGACGACGTCGCACTGCCTACCGAGCATCCGGTGCTGGCCGCCATGCGGGACAGCTACCTGAGTCAGCCAGGCGAGCGGGTGTAGGGGAATCGGCGATGGTAGTTCGCTGGACCGGCCGGGAGACGAGGGCGCTGCGCGAGGTGCAGCGGTTGACGGTGCGGCAGTTTGCGGCCCACATCGGTGTGAGCAGCCGTACGGTGACCAAATGGGAGCGGAGCGGTACGACCCCGAGGCCGCTGCACCAGGCGGCCCTGGACACCCTCCTTTCGTGCGCGAGCGCAGCGGTTCAGGAGCGGTTTGCCACTCTGATCACGGAACAGGCGGCAAGCGCCACCGACCCGCGCACCGAAACCCTCCTGGCTTCCGGCGCCCGTCAGCACCGCACACACCCGATGGACGGCAAACTGATGGTTCTCGTCGCGCCGGGCATGTACCTGGCCGGGGAGAAAGCGGAGCGGCGCTGGGTGCCCGAGTTCTGGATCGACGTCTTCCCTACGACCAACGCCGACTACGCCCGCTACACGCGGGCCACCGACAGCCCCGCCCCTGAGCACTGGAGTGGCGGACGGTGTCCGGACGCCATCTTCAACCACCCCGTGGTGTGGGTGTCGTGGGACCAGGCGTCCGCTTACGCGGCCTGGGCGGGCAAGGCGCTGCCCACGAGCGAGCAGTGGGAGAAGGCGGCACGGGGGCCGTCGGGCGGCGTCTACCCCTGGGGAAGTGCGGCCACCGCCGCGAAATGCAATGTCCGCGAATCGGGCATAGGGCACACCACTCCCGTCAGCCGGTACCACAGCGGCGTCAGTCCGTACGGCGTCTACGATCTGTGCGGCAACACCTGGGAATGGTGCTCCACTGAATCCGGCAACGGCCGACATGAGCTCAAAGGGGGCGCGTTTACCAGCCCGTTCGACCGTGCTGCTCCCGCAGCCTTCAACGATGCCGTCAGTGCCATGACGGACGACGACACCGGCTTCCGGTGCGTCACTGCGGACGATCCTGCCGTCGGGGCGCGGCCCCGGCAGCAGGGGTGACCTGGGCACCTCAGCGCCCGGGAACGCCAGCTCTGTGCCGGCAGTACTCCGCCCCGCCAGCGGCACTGACGAGGCGGAAGGGACGGAGCAACGGGCGCCGGCGTGCCACATAGGTGCGTGGCGACCGGCCAAGGAGATGCTCCGGCTACTGCACGCCGTCGAGTTCTCCGCCGGCGGCCGCGACGACGAATCGGGTCCATGCCGTGGCGGTGAAGGCGAACTGCGGCCCGTCGGTGCGCTTGGAGTCACGGACCCGGACTTCGGCGTCGCTGGTCTGGGCGACCTCGACGCAATCGCCCCCGGTCTGGCCGCTGTAGCTGCTCTTGCGCCAGTTGAGCTGGTCTGTCAAGGGAACTCCTCGTCTTGTGCGGTTGCATCTAATATGCCCACCCGGTGGCGTGTCCGCATGCCGAGATGCAGGCAGTCACGCCTGCCGGTGTTGCTCAGAGTGTCCCCTAGGCCATGGGCTGGTCTGAGGACGGGGCTGCACACTCAGCCACTCGCGGAGTGCCCGGCCGCGGGCACCTCCGGCGAGAGCCCGCCCGGTCGCTGGCCGCTCGTCACAGGGCCGCGGCACGGGACCGGATCATCTCAACGGATTCAGCGGTCGTTGTGGCCAGGTCCGACAGCGCATCGAAGGCCTGAACGTAGGGGGCGACCTGCTGCGCGTCGGCCAGCACACCGGCGTCGACGAGGTTTTCCAGGTAGACGAGGTCTCCTACCGTCTCGTCGGTGAAACTCAAGATCTGGAAGGGCCCGTGCATGGCCGGATGGGCCCCCGCCGAGTAAGGGAGTACCCGGATGATGACGTTGGGCTGCTCGGCGAGGGCCAAGATGCTGTCGAGTTGCTGCCTCATGACGGCCTGGCCGCCCACCGGTCGCCAGATGACGGCCTCGTTCAAGATGATCGCGACCTGCGGGGCGTGCGCGCTTCGCGTCAGGATGCTCTGGCGCTTCAGTCGCACTTCCGCCTTTCGCTCAAGGGCTTCCGGCGAGGTGTCGGAGAGGCTCAGGATGACGCGAGCGTAGTCAGGGGTCTGCGCGAGGCCGGGGGTGAACTCGGACTGGTAGATGCGGATCTGGCTGGCTGCGGATTCCAGACCGAGGAATGCCTGGAACCAGTGCGGGACCGTCCCCTTGAACGGCTGGGTTTCCCACCAGTCCTTCCGTGTCTTGGTGATGAGCGCGAAGCTCTCCAACTGCTCCTGCAGCTCGCGCGGCGCCTCGTAGAGTTCGCACAGCGCCTTCACGTCTGGGACTTCGATCGAGCTGTTCTGCGTCTCCAACCGGGTCATGCGGGCAGTTGACCAGCCGAACTTCTTGGCGACGAACGACGCGTTCATCTCCTTCGCCTCGCGGAGCCTCCGCAATTCCAGGCGCAATACGATGCGGCACAAGGCCACCGACCTGTCGTCGGAGACTGCCATCCCCACTCCCGTCATCACGTGGCGTCACTCAGGGGCGACGCATGCGGCCCTCATCAGACGCCGACGATAGCCGTGTCGCGCTCCGTTCGTACACCAAAGAAGGATACTTCGAAAATTTCGCTATCCCCGTTTACGTATCGAAGTTTTCGCTGCCATACTCCAAGCCTCGCAACTGACGGAAGTTGGGCGCCCACGCACCGTGCCATCGAGGTGCGGACGTCTCCCGCCACCGCATCGACGACGAGGACACGGCCATGCCCTTCACCGCGCAGTACGTGATCGCCTCCCCAATGCACGCGCATCGCACGTCGAAACCGACCTGGAAACCCCGAGCTCCCGGCCGTCCGGACGGAACCCCGCGACAGGTGGCGGAGCCTCGCAACGGCGCGATGTCCGCGGTTCTCCAACTCCCCCCAGAGGACGTGATGACAACGACTGCCGCACGGCCCCCTTGCGCCGCTCACCACGACGGCGACCTCATGACCGCTACGTTCGAGATCAGACAGCGAACGTCGGGTGAGGAACCGTCCCGCAAGGAATGCGAGCAGGTCGGCGTCATGAGGCTCCAGGTCCGAGAATGCCTGAGCGCCGTTGGGCTTGACGACGTGGCCGACGACGCGGAGCTGGTCGTTTCGGAGATGGTCACCAACGCCCTCGTGCACAGCGGAGGCCGGAAGGGAACGCTCTCCCTCTCCCTGCGGGACGATCGTCCGCCCCGCCGTGGGCCCGTCGCCCGCTACCTGCGCATCGACGTGTACGACGGAGTACCGAACTATCGACCCGCCTGTCGGGCGGCCGGGAACACGGACGAGTGCGGCCGCGGCCTGGTCCTTGTGAACGCCATCGCAGATGATCGGCACGGCGCGTGGGGCATCAGCGACCACGGCGCCACCACCTGGTGTGAACTGCGATTGGCGGCGAGCTGATGACGCCGATGATGAGGGCCGCCGTACGGGAGGCCGAGGTCTGCGAACCGCTGCCGCGCGGCCTGACCGTCTCCCTCCTCCCGGCAGAGGAGGCATACGACTACGAGCACTACCAGGACCGGCTGGCCGATCCCGCCCTGCTCACCGGCGCCGTGGCCGTCCGCGTCTTCCGGGCGCCGCTCCTTGCCGTACCGGTCGGCGGCTCGCGCCGCGGCGGGTGTATGTCCTTTGGAGAACTGTCGCTGGCGATAGCGGCGCGCAGTCTCCTGGCAGATCGGGCCGGCTTTCCGGACCTCCGTCTCCGCTGGTCGACCGGCCTGGCCGCCCGCCACGTGGTCGGCTGGGGCGAACCCGCTCCCCCGTGGTGGGAGGACCCCGCGGTGATCGGGCGCTTCTACGGCTACAGCCAGGACGCCATGGACGCCTTCGTACAGCCGCACCCGGCCCCTGTTTCCCCTGCCTTCTCCGGATCGCGCCGCCCCACGATCCTCAACGCCACAAGGGGGGTGTGGGCGCGGGATTCGCCGCCGTTCGCTGAGTAGACCGGCTGTCCGCCGTGATGGAGCCGAGGCCGCCGGAATGATGGCTCTCGCGGCGGACAGCCCTTCCGTACCCGAGTACGGCGTGCGCCCCACATTTACGCCCGGTACGGAAGGGGCCCTGGCGTCACTGGCAGATCGGCGCGGGGTACGGCGAGGCTACGACGGCCACCCCATCCGTTGATGGGGATCACCGAAAATCAACGAGCCCTAACACCGTACGACGAACACGGCCAGGCCGCCCGCCTGTGGGGACCGGAGCGGCCACCCCACCCGCACTCGATTCGAAAGGGACTTCCGTGAACGCCAGCGCTGCCAGCCACAATGGCCTCACCTTTGATCCGGAGTTGTACACGGTCGCGCTGCGGGCCCTGATCGTCAGCAAGGCGGGCGTACTGCTCATCCGCCCGCGGCTCCGCGCAGAGAGCGATGACCGCTGGTACCGGCTGCCGGGCGGACCAGGGGCAGAGGGCGAGATGTTCCCCGACGCCCTGGTCCGGCACATCCGCGAGCAGACCGGACTGTCCTTCGCCGCGACGGCCGCCACGCTGCGCGCCATGGACTCCACGCCGGGCTCGGCCGCGATCATCGGCGGCGTCACCTTCTACTACAGCCTCGCCGCGGCTCCCTCGGACCACGTGGCCCTCGTGCTGTCCGAGAAGCACGACCACGCCACCTGGGCAACCGATATGGACCTGGAGCACCTCTGCACGCCCTCCCAGGTCACGCAGGTCAAGGCCGCCCTGGCGGCCCTGCGTGACGACGACGTGGTCGAGCTGTACGCCGGGCGGCGGCGCACAGCGCCCTGACCGTCCGCCACACCGCCACCGCACAGATCTCCTGGAGCTCCCGTGCACAACACTGCCAGCACCGTACGCATCACCGCTGCCGCTCTCCCCCCGGCGCAGGTGGCGGTGACCGGCCGCACCTCGGCCGCCGCCCAGTGCCTCCGCCACTTCCACGGCATGTGGCACGTAGACCCCACCCCCACGGCCTCGACCGGCACCGGCATCCCGGTGATCCACGCCGAACTGAACCCGTACCAGGTACATATCATCGAAGGAGTCGTCACTCGCCACGAGCACGAGGAAGTCCGCTACGCGGACACCCGCACTCTGCTCATGCACGACGCTGACGGCCGGACCTACGCGGTGCAGCCGGACCGCGGCCTGGCCTACCGCGCCGATCCGGGCCGCCGGAATTTGACCATCGTGGCCGAGCACGATGCCGCGCTCGGGCTCGCCGCTGCCCGTCTGGCCCGGGACGTGATCCGTGCCCAACTTCAGAGCGAGGGATGGGCCCTGCTGCGCGGCGCCGCCGTCGCCGACGGACGGGCCCTGCTCATCACCGGAGCACCGGGCGCGGGCACGACCACCGCCGTCCTCTACCTGGCCCGCGCGGGATGGCAGGTGCTCAGCGACGGTCACCTGTTCGTCCGTCACGACGATGACGGCCTTGTCCGCCTGCTGCCCTGGCCCGCCTCAATCGCCGTCGACCTCCCGCTCCTCGACAGCCTCGGCCTCTATGACCACGCACGCCGGGCCTTCCGCGACGGGCCCCACCCTGACCAGTCCGACGCGGTCAACGCCGCGCTGCGCAACGGGGCTCGCCAGCCGCTGGCCGTGGGCGAAGCCGTGCGCGCACGGCTCTTCCCCGCCCAGCTCGACCTGAGCACCGCCACGGGCGGCACCGCGGCCGCCGTGCTCCTCCCCCACATGGGGGGCCATGCGCCCGCCCCGCAGACGGACCCCCGCAGTGCCCCCGACGCCCCCCTCGGCCACGCCGGCTTCTTCACCGCCCCCCCACTCCCATCTCCACCCGGACCTGTTCGCCATGACGGCCGGCGCCCAGCCGCGGACCGACGCCGCCCAGGCCGCACGCGACGCCCTCGGGCTTCTCCCGTGGCGCTCCGTACGCCTGCACGACCCGCGTCCCACCGCCGCCCTCCTGGCCAGCACCGCCGAGGCCCTGATCACGGACAGGCCCGTCACCACAGAGATGGCCCACTCATGCTGACCGCAACCCGTATCACCGCCCCCGGCACCACCGCCCGCGTTGTGGTGGGCAGTTCGCACCCGGACATCGTCGGCTGGGCCCGGAGGTATCCCCGGCCCTGGTGGGACACCGAGCCCTGCCCCTGCCCCTACCCCGACCAGTCACCCGCCTCGGAGCCGGCCGTCGTCGCCCATGTCGCGCCCGAGACGGTCGCCGAGATCACCCGGATCGTCGCCGGCCACCCGGACCGGGAGGTCCGCTACACGGGCAACGGGCTGACCGTCACCCGCGACCTCGACGGATACGCCTACGCCGCCCAGGACGACGGGCGCCTCGCCTACAGCATCGACGCCACCCGCCACTCGCTGGCCATCGCCGGGCACGAGCCCGTCCCGGTGGCCCTGGCCGCCGCCCGCCTGGCCCGGGATATGGTCCGCACTCAACTGGTGGGCGCAGGCTGGGTCCTGGTGCGCGCCTCCGCGGTCGAGCGCCAGGGCCGGGCCCTGCTGATCGCAGGGCGCAGGGGCGCGGACACAACGGCCGCCCTCGTACTCGCCCATGCCCGCTGGGGCCGGCTGCTCTCCTACGGCCGCGTCTTCGTCCATCGGGACCAGGAAGGCGGTGTGCGGCTGCTGCCCTGGCCCGCCGCGGCCGCCGTCAGCCTGGCACTGATCGACACCCTGGACCTCTACGACGTCGTGCGCCGCAATTTCTGTGTCGGCGAGCGGGTCCACCCCACCCAAGCCCCCCGGGTGGGCGACGCCCTCCGGGCCGGTCGCCACGTCCCGGAACGGAACGGGACGGGGGACGAACTGCGGGTCCACCTCTATCCCGACCAGCTCCATTCGTGGCTCGGCCTCTCGCTCGCCCACCACGGCACTGCGACCGGAGTGCTGACCACCTGCCTGGAGCCCGACCGGCACACCCCTAGCGCGGCAACCGACCACAGCGCCCCCGCCGCCTTCGAATTCATCACCCGTAAGGGAGATGAGCTCTACTCCGATTTTTTCAGCCTGACCGACGGGCCCCGAGGAGCACATGTCGCAACCCGCGAGGCGCTGAACGAACTCCCCTACCGCTCACTGACTTTCGGGCCAAACCTGGCGCATCACGCCGCCGCGCTCATCGCCGTCGCCGACGCCCTCTGGGAGGCCGGCTGACAGAGCCGCCTACCGAGACCGGCGCCAACACCGGTTTCCCCGGCTCCCACTGGCTCTGCGCGCACCCCTGCGTACTGACGTCACAGGCCGCTTGGGCCTCATGGGCCCGCGTCGTCGCACCCGTCCCACCGCCTCTGGCCACCGTCTGCTCCCCCGGCCTTCGCCCTCGCCGGCTCTGAAAGAAGCATCCATGCCCTACCCGACCCGCCCGGCCGATACCGACCGGACGGCCCTTCGCGCCGCACCGTACGAGGTGCGGGCCGCACGCGCCGCCGACCAGTCCGCCGTCGCCCATCTGATCGACGACCGCATCGTCGACCTCCGCACCCGGACCCCCGTGGAACTCGATGTCGACCGCGCCACCGTCCTCGCAAACCTGGGCAACCACGAGCACGGACGTCCGCTGGTGTGGCTGCTGTGCGACGACTCCGTCATCGTGGGCTGCGCCGTCGTCCTGCCCACCACCCCGGAGTGGGGCTGGAGCGAGTCGCAGCGCGCGGAACCCGCTCTCTTCATCCCCGCCCTCTTCACCCACCCCAAGTCCGGCGTGCGCACGGGCCGCCTGCTGGCCTGGGCCCTCCTCGACTATGCCTGGCATCTGCCCACCCAGGGCGACCATGTGCTGTGGGTACGCGGTGTCACCTTCTCGGAGAAGGTCATGTGCTACGCCCGCGACAAAGCGGGCTGGGACGTCGCCGACACCGTCCTCCGGCACGGCCGTCACGCCCATCTCCTCCAATGTCCCGCGCAACAGCGCCCCAACCTCAGCGCTCTCGTCAACACCCCTCGCATCATCTGACCCCATCGTTCTCAAGGACCATCCCATGCAGCAGCAGCATTCATCCCCCAACCAGGCCCCGGCTCACCTCCGGCAGCCCCTCACCCCCGCTTCTGCTCCGGCAGCCCCTCCCCCGCCCGCCGTGCTGTACACCTGCCGCCCCCGCCAGCAGGGACCGCGGGGCCTCGCGGACTTCGAGCGCGCGACACGCCAGCGCCTCCAGCTCGCGCCGGACCAGACCTACGCGGACTGTTACGTGCCTGACCAGCCGCTCACCCACCGCCGGCACTGGCCTGCCGTGGAGGAGTTGCTGCGACACGGCACCGTTGCTCACCTGGTCGTCCCGGTGCTGGAAGAGATCGCGTACTCCTGCACGCAGCAGCGCACGGTCTACCGGTGGGTCGTCGCGCTCGGGGCCACGGTCCACCGCCTGGGACCGGGTCGGCCCGTCTTCAGCGACGAGGACCTCGGCGGCGACGCCCTGGACGTGCTCGTCGACCTGGAGGCAGCGCGGGAGGTGACCGCCGGCCGCCAGGCGGACGCCCAGGAGCTGAAAGAGCTGAGCGCCGCGCTCCGCCGCCACCTCCAGCGGCTCCTGCCGGACGCCGACCGACGGTGGCGGGCCCTGGCCAAAGCCGGCCCCGGATCGGTCTACTACCGGATGCGCCAGGCGGTACGCGTCGGTGAACGGGCTTTGGCAGCGGAGAGTTTCATCGACCGACGGGCGGGTGTGCTGCGTCTGGCGCAGGCCACCCACGGCCTGCTCCCCCCGGAGCTGATCAGAGGCTGGCAGGACCCCTGGAAGTGACGTGCGCCCTGGCCTAAAGTCCACCAGAAGTTCCGCCCCGGCCGCCTGGCCCTCCCGGGCTTCCGGACTCAACGCACTGCGCGGGGGAGACGCATCCCCGGCGTGAACGCCGGAGATCCTGCACGAGAGTCCCGGAAATCTCGCCAACACGCCCCGGGTAACGAACGGGCATAGTCGTCCTGTGACGACGCCCTACACCGAGGCCGGGACCGTAGAGGGAGCATGGACACAGTCCCTGTACCTGCCCGGCCCCGTCCCGGTCGACCACGCCCAGCGCACGCTCACCGCTCTGGCGCGAACGTGGCCGGTGGCGGCCTTCTTGCCGGGGGAGGCCGACGAGCCGGTGGGCGAGGTGGTGCTGTACCGGGACCCGAGCCGCACCTACGGCACACCGGAGACATCGGCGTGTGACGCCGCCGTACGCCGGCTGGTCACGGCGACCGGGTGGACCCCGGCCGCCGGGCGAGCCGATGACGGAGTGCTTGTCGGCCTCGGCCTGCGGGAGGGGTACGAGACCGGGGCGCCGGAGCATTCACCCGCAGAGGTCGCGGACTGTCTTCGCGCCGCCAGCGCCACGGGATGGCGCTGCCGCACAGCCCGGCTCGTGTCCGCTCGGCTCGTTGACGATGCCGTCCGCTGGTACGCGGAGGACGGCGTCCTCGTGCGCGCGGAGGACCGGCTGCTGCCCGCCATCGAGGAGGCCGCCTTGGACTGTGCCCAGCACCGGTATGTAGTGACTCACCTCGCCGCGCAGCGGACATACGTACGCCACTGGCGTGCGAGTTTGCCGGGTTGACGTCGCTCAGTTGGCGCTCGGCCCGGTGGAGGCGATGAGTTCGCGTACTCCTGGTACGCGAGGGTGGCGGGATCGTAGATCGGTGACGATCTTTCGGATCGACGGCCGGTCGCGGACCTCTCCCGGTGAGACGCGCAGGGCCAGCAGCAGTTCGGTGGCGGTCTGCTCGGCCTTGCCCCATTGCCACCAGGCACGCGCGAGGTCGGTGTGCATGCGTCCTTTGCGTTCGTGGGTGGCGAACTGATCCTCGT